>CAMJXI010000029.1 GCA_946409675.1 uncultured Lactobacillus sp.
ACAATCAATCGAGCAAAGCTTAAGTACGTTTAGCTCACACATGGACAACATCATCAAAATCATGGACAATCTCGATGAGAACAGCCTGGTGCTCTTTGATGAATTGGGTGCCGGAACCGATCCTGAAGAGGGGGCAGCTCTTGCCATCGCCATTCTGGATGCTATTCGTAAACGTTCAAGCAAAATTGTCATTACGACCCATTACCCAAGTTTGAAACTGTACGGTTACGATCGTAAACGCACGACGAACGCAAGTATGGAATTTGACCTGAAGACCTTGTCCCCAACTTACCGTTTACAAATCGGGATTCCGGGACACAGTAACGCTTTTGCGATTGTCCAACGTTTAGGAATGCGAAAGCCAGTTGTCGATGATGCTCGTTCCTTGATTAGTGAAGACGACAGCGACATCAACCAGATGATTGCTAAATTGAATTTCCAAACGAAATCAGCGACGAAAGCCCGCAGGATGTTTGAAGATAATTTGAAGCAGACCGGTGAACTAAAAGATGAGCTCCAACAAGCCCTCGACGTTTACCATCAACGAGTGGATGCTCAAATGGCAGCAGCCCAAGTAAAGTCTGATGAGATTATCAAGAAGGCCCAAACTAAGTCTGACAAAATCATCCGTGACCTACGTGAGGCACAGAAAAATGGCGCCAATACCGTCAAGGACGACCGCCTAATCGCCGCTAAGGGTGCCTTGAATCAATTGCGTGACGATAACCTGTCTACCAACAAGGTACTTCGCCGGGAGAAGAAGAAGCACAGTGTGAAGGTCGGCGACGAGGTTAAGGTAATTAGTTACGGCCAATACGGTACGGTAATGAAGAAATTATCTGAGCATGAATTTGAGATTCAGATGGGCATGATTAAGGCCAAGATTGATGACCGCGATTTGGAAAAGGTTACGGGTCAACCAAAGACCGTGACCAGAAAAATTTCGCGCAACATCTCCCATACGAGCCCATTAAGAAGGAGCTCGGCTAGTGCAACGCTTGACCTGCGCGGACAACGTTACGACGAAGCAATGGAGAATCTTGACCGTTATGTCGACGGAGCGCTTTTGTCCGGACTCGATAACGTGACCATCGTGCACGGGATCGGTACTGGAGCTATTCGCCAAGGCGTTACCCAATACTTGAAGAGCAACCGGCATGTTAAAAAATTCGGTTATGCTCCCGAAGGCGGCGGCGGTTCTGGTGCCACAATTGTGGAATTTAAATAGTAAACATTTTACTTTACAAAAGTAAGTAACGTGTTAAAATTATAGTTATGAAAAATAGAAGAGGTATTGATAATGGTTACTGAAGTTACAGATCAAAATTTTGTCGCTGAAACCAGCGAAGGCGTTGTGATTACAGACTTTTGGGCAACTTGGTGTGGTCCATGTAAGATGCAATCTCCAATTCTTGATAGTTTAGCTGAGGAAATGGACGAAGTTAAGTTTGTCAAAATGGACGTGGATGAAAATCCAGAAACTCCACAAGGTTTTGGCATTATGGCCATTCCTACTTTATTGATTAAGAAAGATGGCGAAGTAGTCGACAAGTTAGTTGGCTACACTCCAAAAGAAAAATTAGCACAAATCTTACAATCATACGCTGACTAGTAAAATGCTTGGCAAAATAAAAAATCCTTCAAATTTTTGAAGGATTTTTTTATTCTGCTAGTTTAGCTGTAATGGTGACTGTTTGTTTTTTGGAATCGGTCGTGGCGATTGCTTCGGCCGCCTTGCCAGTGGAAAGCTTGATTGTTTCGGCAATCACACCGGCTTCAAGCGAGAACTCGGTTGAATTGGCGTTTAAACGGTCGGCTACGACGTTTCCACTTAACAAATATGAATATACTCCTTTGTGCTCCTTAATCAGCTCTAATTGGCCAAAATTGGCGTTTTCAAAGAAGGATGATAAATCACTTAAGGCGTCTAGTTGGAACTGGTGGCTAATTTTTTTGCCCGCCCAGTAGAGAATATCACTGTTGTCTTCGCCGAGAATTGTAGGTAACAAGAAGTCCCGGTATAGTTGGTTCATGAAATATGCTGTTTCGTTTGTGTTTGGCAATCTTATCTTCTCCGTTTCGAATATACAACTTGATATTTTACTCTAAAACTAAGACAATTAAAAATAGAAAAAATGAAACCGGTGATAATGTGGATAATAGATCAATTGGCTTACTTGACTCAGGCTTGGGTGGCTTAACCGTCCTCGAAAAAATTGCAGATAGAATGCCAGAAGAAAATACAGTCTTTATTGCGGATCAGGCGCGCTTACCCTATGGTGACCGCCCCGATGCCGAAATCAAACTTTTTACAAGACAACTCGTCGACTTTTTGTTAGCCAAGGATGTCAAAGTAATTATTTTTGCATGCAATACAGCCACAGCAATTGCGATGGAAGACATGCGCTCAGAGATTGAGGTGCCTATCATTGGCGTGATTCAATCTGGTAGCTTGGCCGCTAGTCGCGTGACTAAGAACCGTAAAATTGGGGTAATCTCGACCCAGGCAACTGCTAAATCACACGCCTACCAGCGCGAAATCGCCCAACGACTCGAAAACGACGTTGAAGTCTTGGAAGTACCAACACCAAAACTCGTGCCGCTAATCGAAGGCGACGAGGAACTTTTGGCAGACAATCCTGCCCTCAAGGAAAGCATAGCTCCAATCGTCAACTCAGATATCGATACGTTAATCCTTGGTTGCACGCACTATCCTTTGATTGAAAAACAAATCGAGCAAAATCTCGCAGATGACGTCTTGATTATTGACCCGGCTAATCAAGTGGCCAATTACACGCAAGCGTTACTCGAACAAAGAGACCTTTTAACGGATTCAAAAGAAGTAACACGTGAATATTACACGACCGGGGATGCAGCGCATTTCTCAGCTGTAGTAAGTAAGTTGTTAGGTGCCAATATTACAGCAGGGCACGCGGTCGTAGATTAACTTTAAACTTGATGGAGATTTTTGATGAAGAAAATTTTGTTTGCGACCAATAACCAAAATAAGGTCAAGGAGTTGCGGGAAACCCTAGCCAAGATGGGGTTTGAATTACTGACTAACCGCGATTTAGACAACCCACCAGAAGTCGTTGAAAACGGCCGGACCTTTGAAGACAATGCTGTCCTAAAGGCTCACGCCCTTGCGACCTATTCAAATTTACCAACAATTGCCGACGATTCTGGCTTGATGGTCGATAAACTGAACGGCCAACCTGGTGTACGTTCTGCACGCTATGCAGGCGACCACAACGATGCTCGCAACAATGCAAAGCTTTTAGCGGAACTGGGTGGGGTGCCTACCGAAAAGAGAACGGCGACATTCTATTCGACCATCGTAGTTAGTTATCCGGGTAAGTTTGACCAGGATTTAATCGTGACCGGTAGCACCGATGGTGTGATTACGACGATTCCGCAAGGTGAAAACGAATTTGGTTATGATCCTTTGTTTTACATCCCGGAGAAGAAGAAGACTTATGCCGAGATGACAGTTGCTGAGAAAAATGAGATTAGCCACCGGGGCAAGGCACTCAAGCAGATTACTGCGCTGTTGCCAGGTTGGTTAGAAAGTGTAGAGTAATGGCTAAAATTTTAGTTGTTAGTGATTCACACCAAGACAATGCAATCTTACAGACTTTGGTGGACGAATACCAAGACAAAGTCGATTTGATGATTCACACGGGCGACTCAGAGTTGGAAGAAAACGACCCACTCGTCCAAAAATTTGCGTTGGTGACCGGTAACATGGACTATGGTACCAACTTTCCGGTTTCGGTCGAACTAACGGCCGGACCAGACAAGATTTTCGTGACCCACGGCCACTTAGCTAACGTTAATTTCGAGCTCAACACGATTATGCTTCAAGGAAAACAAGCGGATGCGGACATGATTTTTTACGGACACACGCACCAACTTTATGTGACTGTTGAAGACGGCATCTTACTCTTAAATCCCGGCTCAATCAGCTTTCCGCGTGGCCAATACGCCAAGCTCGGCGGGACTTTTGCCATCGTGGAAAATAGTCCCGAACGCTTTACCGTGCAGTATTACACCAGAGACTTGAAACCGGTTAAAGAGTTGACCTTTAGTTTCAAAAGATAAACCAGAAAAAACATTAATTAAAAATCGATTAGAAATTGCTAGTCAGAAATAATAATGCTATTCTGTATTTATTAGTAAAGTACGGAGGAATGAAAATGGATATTACATATGGAGAATTAGCCGGCCTTATCGCGGCAGGAGCATTTTTGATTTTTGTACTATTTCTGATTCCAGTTCTTTTAAAAGTCGCTAAGACGATGAAAGAAGTGAGCGGAGTAGTTTCAACAGCTAACTCAACAATTGCAACTGTCACCGATGACGTTAGCGCACTTTCAGAACAAGTTGAAGGACTTCTTGTTAAGACCAACACACTCTTAAATGATGTGAATGGCAAAGTAGCAACCATCGACCCAGTGTTCGTGGCAGCTGCTGATTTAGGCCAAAGCGTTTCTGATGTGAATAACAGCACCAAGAATATTGTCAGCCGGGTTTCAGATTTGAGTGGTAAGACCTCTAAAGCTGGAATGGCTGCAAGTATTCTCAGCAAATTGCATTCCAAGAAAAAGTCGGAAGATTAGGTTTTAAAAACTATAGTCATAACCATATAGGAGGATCAAGATGTCAAAAGTAACCAGTTTTATTTTAGGAAGTATTGTTGGTGCAGCAGCTGCATTAGTTGCAACTAGTCTCTTAGCTCCAGATACTGTTGAAGAATTGACAAGCAACATCAAATCAAAATCCAATGAATTAAAAGACAAAGCAGCTGATCTTAAGGATAAAGCTGAAGACAAAGTTTCTGATAACGATGTTTTGGACAACTTGAAAACTAAGTTTGATAACTCAACAGACTTAATCAAGAGCCAACTTCAATCATTACCAAAACAAGCTGTGAATGATGATTCAGAATTAACAGACTTTGACGATATCGTCATTGACGACACTGAAGCATTTGGTAAGAACGAAGCTAAAAATGACGAAGTCCTTGATGACTTAATCGACGGCGAAGACGAAAAATAAGTTAAATTGTAAATTTAGAAATAGTAATTTTACAGCAATAATACAAAAGGCCAATTGACATGACGTCAATTGGCCTTTTCGTTTGTCGATTATGACAAAGGAATGGTTAATAATTCTTTTGGTGTATGAGTAAATGGTACGAAGCCATCTTTAGTCATGTGACCACAGTCTTCAATTCTGACACCGGCAACGCCTGGAATGTAGATTCCTGGTTCAACACTGAAACACATACCAGGTTGTAATTCCATGTTGTTACCTTCCATGATTGAAGGGAATTCGTGGGTTGATTTACCAATACCATGGCCTAAACGGTGGATGAAGAATTCGCCGTAACCAGCCTTAGTGATGATATCACGGGCGATTTTGTCGAGTTCAGCAGCAGTCATGCCAGGTTTTGCTTTGTCCATTGCAGTTACGTTAGCTTCAAGACAAACTTTGAAAATGTCTTGGGCTTTTTCACTTGGAGTACCATAAGCAATAGTTCTAGTAGCATCACTCATGTAACCGTCTTTGACTGTCCCTAAATCAAACAAGACTAATTCGTTTGGTTCAACGAGGTCAAGTGATGGACCACCATGTGGGTTAGCAGCGTTAGCGCCAGCTTGGACGATCGTTGAGAAACTCATTTCCATGACGCCATGTTTCTTAAGGGCGTATTCGATTTGGCCCATGATGTCACGTTCAGAAACACCAGTCTTCACTGCAGCAAAAGCTTGTTGGAAGGCGAAGTCAGCATCGGCACCAGCTTGGTTCATGATTTCGATTTCTGCGTCAGATTTATAAAGGCGTGTTTGTTCGATAAAACGAGAAGCATCTTGGGTCATGCCAACTGTTGGGAAGAATGTTTTGATAGCTTGGTAACGAATAACCGAAAGATTATCTTTCTCAATTGCCCAGTTTTCGAAATTTTTTGTTCGTGCTTTGATTTTTTCTGCTATAATTGCAAATGGATTCTCATGATCAAGATACCCGTAAACATCGTATTCAAAACCAGAAGCTTTTGCTTCTTCGACGTTTAATTGTGGTGCAAATAAAAATGGGTCGGCGTCCTTGAAAACGAAGAGTGCAAGCACACGTTCTTCTGGGTCAGAACCGTAACCACTAAAATAATTCACATTGATAGGGTCGCTAATGTAAGCTACATCCGTGTTTGTGTCTTGAAGCCATTTTTGTAATTTTGCTAGTTGTGACATATCAAAAAACCTTCTTTTCTATTAATATTAAAATTATATCATAATGTTCTAACATAAGATTCAAGAAATTAGCCAGTATTGGTTAGTAACCGCTTGCAAAAAGAGTCGTTTTTTGGTATTTTTAATTAGATAGATGATGGGAAGCGGAGTGTATTATGGAAAAACAAGAAATAACTATTTATGACGTTGCGCGCGAGGCCCAAGTATCAATGGCTACCGTCTCCCGCGTAGTTAACGGAAACAAAAACGTTCGTGATGATACCCGTAACAAGGTGTTAGAAGTCATTAAACGTTTGAATTACCAACCAAATGCCGTGGCACGTGGGTTGGCAAGTAAGAAATCAACGACAATCGGGCTAATCGTCCCCGAACTTAATAACCTTTATTTTTCTGAATTATCTAAAGGAATCGATGATATCGCCACGATGTATAAATACAACATCATTATTACGAGTGTTGATACCAGCGTGAACCGTGAAGAAGAGGTTATCCAAGGCTTGTTGAGTAAACAAGTCGATGGGGTCATTTATATGGCTAATGAACTTTCTGAAATTGCGCGCAAAGCCTTCGAAAGAAACCGCACACCATTCGTTTTGGCTGGGACAGTGGACCACGATAAGACGTTGCCTTCTGTTAACATTGATTACCAAGCTGCTATCAAACAAGGCATCACAAGTTTCTTAGCTGACGGTAAGAAACACCCAGCACTTGTCTTAGGACGTGCTGACGTGGAAATCAACGCAGCTCACCGGATTAAGGCGTTTAAAGACGCTTTAACTGATGCAGGTTTAGCCTTCAATGATAGCGATATTTACGAAAATAACTTTGGCTACGAAGGCGGTTACCAAGTCTTCGAGAAGCTACAAGCAAACGGCGTGGACAGCGTGCTCGTCACACGTGACGTGGTTGCTGCCGGAGTAGTCAATGCTGCATTTGATGCTAATGTAAAGATCCCCGAAGATTTCGAAGTGATCTCAGCTAGCAACACAATTATTTCAAAAATCATCCGTCCAAGTATTACTTCTATCAAGCAACCCCTTTACGATATCGGTGCCGTAAGTATGAGATTACTTACCAAGATGATTAACCGTGAAGAGCTTGATGAAGCCCACATCGTTTTACCATTTACGATTGAAAATCGTCAAAGTACTAAATAAGCAATTGCTTGAGCAATTAAAAACTTTAGCAAACTAAAAAATCACTCCTACATTTGTAGGGGTGATTTTTGCATGCCTAGATTTTATTGAGTTGGCGGCTTACTTGGCTAAGTCGCAGGTGTGCTACTTTGAGCACTAGATGATTGGCTTTCATTTGGCTTGCTGCCATCAGCACCAGTTTGTGGTTCCTTGTCGTTACCTTCGACCTTGTCAGCATCTTTTTTGTCATCAGGCTTCGTAGTCTGATTACCGTAGTACTCGTCGTCGAGTTCCTTAGTGTTCGTGACAAACAAGTCATCGAGGTTGGTATCGTCATTCAATGTCTTCCCGTTGTAGTGAAGCCGTTCGCCATAACCGTTTGAGATGCCGTTCTTATAATCGAAGAACAGCTTGTAATCTTTGGCTTTAGCACCAACGGCAAACTGGGCGCTAGCTTCAGGAGCTGAATCAAGTAAGCTATAGCTGTCCGATTCTAACCCGGTGAGGTTAATTGTTTGACCGTTGTAAGTGACAGATCCCGGTTTCGTCCCGGTTTGGTTCAAGACGGAATGGATGCGGACGCTGTCTGGTCTGGTTTGCTTGGTATCCAACTTGAAGGCCTTCGGATCTGCCGCATAGAGTTCGTTTGCCATCTCCGCCCAAAGCGAGAGGTTAGTGGCGCTAGCGTTAGAACTCAGGTTGTAGCTATGGCCATAGTAATTGTCGTAACCCATCCAAGAACTGATGGTGACTCCAGGGGTTGATCCGTTAAACCAGATGTCCCGGTAGTCATCACTGGTCCCGGTCTTACCGATTAAGTTGTCTGTATCGAAATCAAGTGAGTAGTTGAGTTGGGCTGCTGTCCCAGAAGTCGTGACTTCGTGGAGCATTTTCTTCATCACGTAACTAGTACCGCTACTGTAAACCTTGGTCTTCTTCTTCTTCTTGTGTTGGTAAACGACTTTACCACTAGGATCGACAATCTTGTCGATGTAGTAGGCACTCGAGTAGTCACCATCGTTGTTGAAGGTTGCAAAGGCCGCAGCATTTTGCGCGACGCTAAAGCCGTTCTTGGTCCCACCAAGTGCAAGACCCAGTTCGTCGTACTCGGACTTTTCAATGTTAAAACCGAGTTTGTTCATGTAACTCTCAACCGGCGTGTTTTTGCGGACGACGTTGTAGAGGTTAACGGCAGGCAAGTTATACGACATTTTGAGTGCTTCGTCGGCATTGATGAAACGGTTCTCGACACTGTTGCCATAGTCTGTCGGAATATAACGGCCAAAATTGGTAGGGAAATCAGGCAAGACCGTCTTAGAAGAGATTAATTTGTTCTCGACGGCAGGAGCATAGACCAGATATGGCTTAATAGAGGACCCTGGCGAGCGATACGTGCTAAAGGCATGATTTATCTGGGAAGCATCGAAATCGACGCCACCGGCAAATGCAAGCACCTTACCAGTCGAATTATCAATCATCACCGAACCGTTTTGGGCTTTCTCGGTTACGTTGACGTATTTGTTGAGGTTTTCATCATAAACCGTCGTCTGGTAAGTCTGACCTAAAGTCGAGTTCTCAGCAGTAGACGACATGATTTGATAAAGATTTTTCTTAATTGTTGTGTGAACGTGATACCCTTTTTCTTTGATTAGCTCGCTGGCTTGTTCCAAGAAGTTTTGGTATTTGGCAGCATCTGTTTTAACCTTTGCAATGCTTTGACCATCTTGTTCAATCAAGTTGTTGGCTAACAATTCCACCGATTTGTTGGTCACTAGGTTGTAGAGGTAGTTGTTGTATTCCTGAGTTGTTTGCTTTTCAGCCGGCTTCAGGAAGCCTTTCTTCAAGTCGTACTTTAGGGCAGCTTCGTACTGTTTCTTAGTAATGTCGTCGTTGCGATACATTCTAAACAAGACAATGTCTTTACGACGCAAGCCAAGTGCTAAGTCTGTGCGTACCTTACCGGTAATCGTAAATGGTGTGTATACCGAAGGACTTTGGGGCAGTCCTGCAATGAATGCAGCTTGGGGTAGGGTCAATTGTTTAATTGTCTTACCGAAAATTCCTTGTGCGGCTTCTTCAATACCGGCGATGTTTTGACCGGCATTGTTCTTACCAAAAGGTACAGTGTTGAGGTAGGCGGTAATAATTTGATCTTTGCTAAAATGTTTTTCAATCTTGCGGGCGAAAAACATTTCAATGATCTTTCGTTTCCAAGTCGTTTGGTCAGTCAAAAACTGCATCTTTACGAGTTGCTGGGTCAAAGTTGAGCCACCAGTCGAAGTACCTAGGCCGGTTAATTCGGAGAAGACGGCACGGATAAGTGACTTAGGAAGCACACCTTTATGTTCGTAGAAAGTTTCGTCTTCTGTTGCAATCACCGCGTTTTTGACGAGGGGTGAAATGTTGCTTGATTTAGTTTGGGTGCTGATCACGTCGGATTTAACGGTCGCAATCTTTTCGTTACCTGAATAGTAGAGAGTACTTGAAGTTTCTGTGTTGTTGATTTGCTTGTCCATTTGGGCAAGCGTTGGAACTGGTTGGTCCCGTAGGATACCAGCTGCAAAGCCAATCCCGATTCCGACTGCCAAAAATCCGCCGAAGAGGATAATATAAAAAAGCCGTTTGAAAATTCCACGGACAGTGAGATAGGTCGTACCTAAATAAAAGACTGCTTTTTTCTCACCAGTTTGGTTCGCGTAGTCTTTAATCTTTGGTACCTCTTTAATTGTCTGAAACAGTTTCTTGAACCTGGAAAGAATCCTAGACCCCAAATTTTTTAAAAATTCTGTTAACTGTGTTAAGAATGTCTTCAATATAATATTCCCTTATTTTAAACTATTCTAATATTATATCGTATTCACAAAAAAACGCATGAAAAAAAGACAGTTGTAACTGTCTTTTAATCTAATGTTAAATTTTATTACTTAGTTAATTCGTAAATTGATTCAGCATAAATGGCGATTGAGTCGATAATTGCTTGTTCGCTCATGTATTCGTTTGGTTGATGCATGACCAGATCGGAAGAGCGTCGTGTAGGGAAAGAGTGTA
>CAMJXI010000030.1 GCA_946409675.1 uncultured Lactobacillus sp.
AAGTTCAAACCTTAACACAAACCAATTATTATTTCGACTCAAAAGAATTTTTTCTACAAAAAAGTTCGGTTGGTCTGCGAATTCGCTACTTTCATGAGGCGGACAAGGCGGAACAAACGCTGAAGGTCCCTATTCCAGGAAAAAAAGAAGAAACACACCACTTGATTGAGATTACGGATTCAATCGGTATTTCCCAGGCAAAGAAATTACTGCAGGAAAATCCTCCGGTATTTTCCGGTCAGGTGGGACAATATTTGGCAGAAAACTTCCCAGAAATTGAGCTAACTAAATTTGCGGAGGCGACGACCACCAGACATTTACTTTCAGGTCCTGATAATATCGAAATAACTTTGGATAAAACGGTTTATCCTGACAATTTTACCGACTATGAATTAGAGGTTGAAAATAAAAATTCACAAGAAATTTCGACTGCATTGAGAGCGCTTAAGAAGTTGGTAGATATCGATTTATCTACCAAACCAACGAACAAAATTGTCCGGGCAAAGGCACATCAATAAGCGTTTTTCTTTCATTTCTGCCAGATTTTGGTAAACTATACACAGAAGATAAAAAAACTAAGAGGGGCAATGATGATAGAAATATTTTTATTCGTTAATCCAATTGGCGTTGCTTGTTTTAAAAGTGAGCAGGCCTTGCTCACGGCTATCAACGAGACAGAAAAGACAATTCGGTTCCACTACATTCCAATATCCACAATCGAAACTATTCGCGCAGATGTTTTACGACGCGGGTTTAGTTCAACGGACCTTAATGTCCATAATGCGGTAGCAACAGCAACTTACAACGCACTTTGCGACTATCATGCCCTCTCCCTATTCGGCAATAAAAAAGCCCGACATTATCTCTTCCGACTCCAAAGTGAGATTAACGGCAACCACCAACTCTACAATAAGGAGTTGGTCTACCGCTTGCTCGATGAGATGCACATCAACCATGAGGTTTTTGAAACAAGTCGTCAGAGCAAGTACACTAAGGAAGCAATCGACGCGGACTTTAATTTAGCTACAGAATTAGTTGTTAAGACAACACCAACGACAATCGTTTTTGATTATGAACATAATGACGGTCAAGGAATCCTTGTTGAAGGAATTATGGATCCCTCGTCCCTGCTGCAAATTTTTAATGATGATTTGTATCAACCATTTAATAGGAGCAAGAATGGTGGTAATAATGGCGGAAGCCAATTGAAACTACTATCAAACTAATTGAAAATGAAAAAGAGAGCAGAATTTGCTCTCTTTTATTTTTGTCTAATTACGTACTGGAACTGGATGTTTCCTGATGACCCGAAAGGCGAACATGGTCAAAACCCCGGCTGCAATGACGAAAATTAATGCCACAACCATAATATTGTGAATACCTGTGAATAAAATTGTCTTCATTGCTGGTAAGAGATGTTTAGGTAAACTACCAACGGTGTTGGCATCACTTAATTTATTCAACATTCCCATGGTGATAGCACCGTTACTTTGTTTCGTTCCCTCACTCATCGCCTTGTTTAAGATGACACCGTAAATGGTGGACATAAAGGTTTGACTCAAAAAACGGACCAGGTAGGCAAACGACGTGGCAATGGGAATATCGCGTAACTCAACGTCGGCTTGTACACCGACTTGTAAAACACTAAAGCACATCCCTATCCCAAATCCTTGGCAGGCTCCGAAGAATAAGAGCCAACCGTAGCTAATATCTTGTTTGGCCATGGTCATACCAACATAGGCAATCAAGAAGGTAAAGGTCCCAATCAAAATTAATTTGTACCGGCCTAAACGTCCCTGAATTAAAGGGCTCACTTCTGAGCCAACGACGTTGGTTAAGGCACCGGGAATTTGGGTCATCCCACCGACTAAGGCGCTGAGTCCCATGATACCTTGCACCCACATAGGTGTGTAAATGTTGAAGGCAACGAAGGCTCCCCAAAGGATGACGAATAAACCAACATCAATCATCAAAACTGGGTTCTTGAATAAACGACCTGGGATGATGGGATCTTTGGCTGTACTTTCGACTTTTGCCATTAGTGCTAAAAGAATAAAACCGACCAGCGCAAAACTGAGGATGATCCAAATACTTGTAACGCCGATTAGTTGAATGCCAACTAAGAGCATCGATAAACCGGAAATAAGAAGCGCTGCGCCTCTGTAATCGATCGTGCTTTTGTTCAGTTTCTCCTTCAATCGAAGGAAGACAATAATCATCCCGATGGAAACGAGCGCAATTGGAATGTTAATGAAGAAGACCCAGTGCCAGCCTAAGGTATCAACAATCCAACCACCAGCGAGAGGTCCAATAATTGAGCCAGTGCTGTTGCCGGCAGCGGAGAGGCCTAAAACTTGGGCACGCCGTTTCAAGTTCTTGAAAATTTGGGCGTAGATAATAAAAGGGATGGTATTCATCCCACCGGCACCGACACCCATCAGGGCACGTGCTAAGAGAAAGACCACCATGTTAGGGGCAAAGCCTTGAAACAGGGCAC
The DNA here is from genome assembly GCA_946409675.1 of uncultured Lactobacillus sp. Lineage (GTDB taxonomy): Bacteria > Bacillota > Bacilli > Lactobacillales > Lactobacillaceae > Amylolactobacillus. The sequence goes on from CAMJXI010000030.1 coordinate 2,498, forward strand.
CGAGAGCAAAGACACTCGTCCCAACGATATAAGCAAGCTTATTACCCTTGCGCTCACCAAACTTGCTCCATAAGGGAGTGGAGACGGACATCGTTAGCAGAAAGACGGCAATAATCCAGCCCATGTATTGAATCCCGTGTAAGGAACTGACGATTGCGGGTAAAGCTGTGTTGACGATGGTGCTGTCTAAGCCGACCATTGTATTTGAAAGGACTAAAGCGAAGGTTACGATAATTTTTTGATTTCTTGACACGATAAAACACCTATCCCAACCTAAAAGTTAAATTTAACCTTTTTATCATAGTCTTTTTCGGAAAATTTGTTAATTCTGTCTTAGCATTTCGATTAACTGACACTCAATACCAGCTTCTCTGTAACCGACAAAATATTCATCCGGAATATCAGTAATATCGATGTGCCTTAAGTAGCATTCTTCTGCAACTTTGCGTCCTAGTTTTGTTTGTCTAATAATTTGTCTTTCTAACTCTTCTCTGGCCTGATATTGTTCAACAGGATATTTTTTTAATTTGTCCGGCTTAAAGTGCAGTAACTTCTTGATGCCATACTCGTCAAAAGAAAAAGTTTGAGTTTGGTAGCGAGCAAATTTAGTTAGGTCGTTTTGTTGAATGTTGTATCTCAACCTAATTTTATTTTTCAAAATATCGAGTTCAATAATGTAGTCACCCCAATAATAGAAATATTGCATTGCTAGTAGATGAATGGCCTTGATGCGGTTCTTCATAAAATGTCTTTTACCAAGCACCCAAAGATCCGTGATTTCACTCTCTTCATAAAGAGAATGGCGCAGTGTATATTCCCTCTTCGAAAGAGTTGCACACTGAAATTCAATCCCAATTTGGCGCTCTTTTGTGGCAACTAAAACGTCTGCGCGCAACTGATCATCAGCAATAGGTACTTCTAATTTTGCGTCTAGACCCAATGCATCAAGTGCAGTCTTGATTGTCTTCTTCCCATAATAATGTTCAATTGTCTCACTTGATCGCACTACAACCGAATTATGCCTAAAATACGGCGTTGCCTGTGAACCACAAATAAGCTGCAGCATTTTGCCACACTTTGGACAAATGTATTCGCCAATATTGCGGTCGTATTTTGCATCGACCGCTAAAACCAGTTCTTCATTTACTAATGCGGCATACATCTAACCACCTCAACTTCCTCAATAATAAATACGCAAAAAAGCTGCCAGATTTTTTCTGACAGCTCATTTTTTTGGTAAATATTAAATTTTATTAGTTGTTGAAATAATAGCGCAAGTTTTCCAAAGCATCTGTTTCGAATAAAACTTTAGCAGAATCGCGAATTACCGCATATTCCTTGCCTGCTTCTAAACCAAATTCGTTGGCAATTACCCAAGTATCTTCAGGTGTCATCTCGACGAAATTCTCTTCCTTGAATTCTAATTCTAAGAAGTAAGTTTCTTGATAGACGCGAAGTGATGAAGTTAATCCTGTGACCTTTAATTCCTTAGCCAAGTTAATTACTTGTTCGAAATCACCGAACCGGTAAACTTTTTTCAAGTCTGCCTTCGTATCTTGAATTGTTGTTGTGCGTTCAGAACTTCCTGCCATCGTCGACATTGCGTCTAGACCCTGCAGTATTTCTTCTCTGGTTGTACTTGGAGTAAATGTTCCATCAACTGATTTAGCAACGCCATTAGGTACCTCAGCCTTACTAATCAAAAGTTCCAAGCCGTTTGTGTTAGGCATTACTTGGAAAGTGACCGCATCAGACTTATCAAACATATGGTCTTGGTCCACTTCTTCCAAAATACTATAAAAGAAGCTTTCAATTTGTCCCTGACTACCTAATAAGTCGAGCATCGTAATGCCACGGTCTTCTAAATCATCAGTCCCAAGGATAACTCTAATCGTGTTTTCATTAATTCTTTTCATTTCCAAATTGATCACCTCGCAATCTTATACATATTTTACCTTGTTAACTGTAAAAGTAAAGTTTGTTAACTCAAAAAAATAGAGCTATACGAAAGTATACCTCTATCTCTAAAGTTTAAGTTTAGTTTAGTAGCCAGCAAGTTGTTGTGCTTGGGCCAATTCTAGTTGACGCACTTCACGTGGAAGGAAACGACGAATTTCGTCTTCGTTATAACCAACTTGAAGTCTTCTTTCGTCCATGATGATTGGTCTTCTCAGAAGGCCTGGATCTTCAACAACCATATTTAACAATTGGTCGATTGAAAGTTCATCAATGGAAACGCCTAAGTTCTGGAAAGCGCGAGAACGAGTTGAAATAATTTCTTCGGTGCCATCTTCAGTCATGCGTAACACTTGCATGATTTCATCTTTACTTAATGGGTTAGAAAAAATATTTCTTTCAACGAACGGAATATTATGTTCTTGCAACCAGCTTTTAGCTTTACGACATGAAGTACAACTAGGAGAAGTATATAGGTTAACCATTTTTCTCACGCTCCTTTAAATAATTATTTTCCCATCTCTCTTTGACAAATATTATTATATACCAAAAAAATTGGTATGACTACCACTTTTTTAAATTTATTATCATTAATTTTTTAAACCGAATTGTATACAATTTATTTTGGTTTTTGAAAAGCTTGATACATCAAGGGTTTAAATGTATATACTTTTGATTTCTGGGAAAAATTAATTTTTTATTATTTCAAAAAAATTATTAATCAAACAAATTTTAATATTCGACTTACAATTTGGTAAGGTCAATACTGAGATATTGTGTAGCAATATTCGTGTTCTTAAAAATAACAATTGTCTCATTAAGTAAGTGACTGTGATTTATTTGTTGTGGTAAATGGCTTAACAAAAGCGATTTTGCGTTTGATTTTTTTGCTAACTCTGCCGACTGAATACTTGTCATATGCCAGATTCGTCCAGTTTTTTTGGAATCGAAGTTGGTATCGGCAATAATTAAGTCCGCATTTTTGCTGAAATCGACGAGTCCGTCAAAGTAAGCCGTATCAGCGGTATAAACCAATACCTCACCCTTTTCGTTCTCGATGCGCATCGCGTAAGCTGGAACTGGGTGCACCGTCCGTAAGAAATCAATCTTAAATGGTCCAAGATCTAGGGTCGAAAAGTCATTATAGCTGTGACCCTTGGCTACGCCGTCGAGTGAGAGACTAGCATAGGCACTAGGATCTTGTGTGTGACCATAGATGTTCAAGAATTCGTGTTTCTTTTGGCCTTGGTGTAATTGCCAGTAGTACTGCAAAACACCGACATCGGCTGCATGATCATGATGGTAGTGCGATAAAAGCACCCCATCTAGTTGCAATGGATCTAATATTTTTTCAAGTGCTAGTAATGAACCACTACCAGCATCGAGCAAGAGGTTAAAGTCCCCTTCCTGAATCAGATAGGAACTGCTAGGCACACCCGCATAAGGATACCCACCATAGATACCGAGAACTGTTACTTTCATTGATTAGATCTCCTTTCAAAAACCGACGAATAAATTAAATGGCTAAAATCGCGGTACGCCACGAAGTAAAAAATTAGGTTCAGTAAGACGTAACCGACCATGACTCCCCCAAATAAGAGGATGCTATTATTACTTTCAAAAATTCCCAGGCTATTCATCAAAGGCATGAAGGACCACACAGTGAGGATAGCCACTGTCATTGGGGCAAAGTAAAAGACCAACGTCTGATTCCGCAAAATTAGTAAAATTTCGGCTTTGGTAGCTCCTAACTTTCTGTAAGTCTTAAAGTCTGGTAGATTATCATACAACACACCCTGCACTCGAAGCAAGAGTAAATTGCCACTTGAGAGAATTAAGAGGATTCCCAAGAAAACCAGGATAAATGCAATCAATCCAATCGACTGCTTAAAGACCAAGTTACTGGGACCTGCATAGTTGATGACTTGCATCATCCCAATTTGATTGTCAGCAGAATTCTTGGAAACGATGATTTCTCCATTACTTGCCGAGAAATACAGGGTGTTAGTTCCCGCAATCACCCGGTCTTCGACGAGTTGATCAAATTTTTTATTGAGCGAAGTACCGGATGCCCCGCCACCATTTTTAAAATCGTAATTTTGGATGGCGTAGCTGTAATCAGCCTTAATTTGGTTAAAGACTTTCTTCGAGACGACAAAACACCCGCCGATATACATGACCCGCCCCAGCGGGAAGTACGGTGACGTATCCTTGAGACTTAAGACTGGCACATTGTTGTCTAGATTACCCTTGGTCAGGTCCTTCTTAGCTTGCCGATAAGCTTGGCTGTTGTGTTGATTTTCGCCCAAGAACAAGGCTTGGTTTTGTTTGAGTGTTACTTTCGGTACCTTAACAGCTGCCGTTTGCCAAGAGGCATTGTAACTATCAACGTCGATAAAGCTTTGACCGCGGTCACCGTAATTAACGGACTTTACGTTGACCCGGACCAAAGGCGTCAGCTGAATTTTGGATTTGGTGACAATGTCATCAAACTCTTTTTGGTAGTTGGAGTTGACCGACAAAGCAGTCGGCGAGTCGATCTTAACCTCTTCTTGCCGGTACGGATAGGCGTACGACAAAACCATGAAGATAAAGAGCGCCAAGATGGAAATGACCGAGATTAAGGTCAGGATAAAGCTACTTTGGTGGAAGGAGTTTTTGGCATTACTCAACCAAATCAATTGGTTATCAGACACGAAGTGAATCTTCTTAAAGAGGTCGACGAAATCCGGAAAAACCCACCTAAATAGTCCGAGGACCCCGAACGGACCACCGAAAACAATCAATAGCAGGCCAATGACCGACAGGTCGTTACTCATCGATTGCTGCGGGAGTTCGAAAATAATAATGTAGAAATCAATCACTAAGATAATGACGGAAAGGATGCCAAAACAGTGTTTGAAGAATTTTTTAGGGCTCGAAACAACTAAGCGTCGATTGGCATCGTCGCGGAAGTTCGGCTGGGTTTTGCTAACGTGATAAATCGTATTGAGAAACATGAAGAACATCAGCCCAATAAAAATCAAGAAATAGTGGGTGAAGTCGGAGAGCGAGACCCCGACTGCTAGGGTAAATTGCAGTCCCACAATTTTCAGGAAGAACATGTAAATTAGGCGGACGAAAATGGTGCCCAAGAATAATCCGAGCACGAGTAAAACGAGTCCCATCAAGAATTCTTGGACCATGAAATAAAGAGAAATCTGCAACTTTGAGAAACCTTGTAATAGGAGGACGGAAATATCTCTTTTGCGTTTTTTCATAAAGAAGTTATTGGAATAAAGCAGGAAAAGCACTAAGAAAAAGATAATGAAACCGTGCATGGACAGCAACGTGTCTGAGATACCGACTAATGTCACAGTAAATTGCGAATTAATCTTGCTCGCAAGTGAATCGTCCGTGCCGATGACAAAGAAGGAAAAGTCGACCATGATGGCAAAAGCCACGGACATCAAAAAGATCGGCATCCTACTTAAGATTTGGCGTAAATTTTTGAGGGCGAGTTTAGTGAACATCCATCTGGCCTCCGCCGATTGCAGCTTGCATGTTCATCACCTTTTCGAAAAATTCTTGGCGGCTTTGGTTACCGCGGTTGATTTGGGAAAAGATTTGGCCATCCTTAATAAAGATGATGCGGTCACAATAACTCGCCGTGAACGGATCATGGGTTACCATCATGATGGTGGTTTTTTTAGTTTGGTTAACTTCCGTTAAGAATTGTAGCAACTCGGTTGCAGCCTTGGAATCCAAGCTACCAGTTGGTTCATCGGCAAAAATAATTTTAGGATCCTTGACGATGGCACGGGCAGCGGCCACCCTTTGCTTTTGGCCGACAGACAATTCGTCTGGATAACGGTCCAAGCTTTCGGCAATCAAAAGTAACTCCGCCACTTTTTTGATCTTTTGGCGAATTTGGCGACTGCGCACATGTTGGGCTAATAATGGTAGTTCGATATTTTCCCGCGCGGTTAAGTTGTCCAACAGACTGAAGTCTTGGAAAATAAAACCCATTTCTTTTTTGCGAATCTGGGACAAGGGATAATCTTTAATGGTTGTTGTTTCCTGATTATTCAAGAAAACACGGCCGGTTGTTGGAAAATCCAAAACAGAGGCGAGGTTAAGTAAAGTACTTTTTCCCGCGCCAGAAGGTCCCATGATGCCCAAAAATTCGCCGCTCTCGACCTCTAAACTAACGTTCGTAAGGGCATTAAACCGGTTGCGTTTTGAGCCATATATTTTCGAAACTTGATTTAAAGTGATCAATGCCATTTTGTTAACCTCATTAACGCTATTTTACCAGATTTATTTAGCTGAACACCAAACACGTTGGAATCTTACAAAATTATAAGATTAACTATTTTTGTCAGTGAGCAAGAAAAAACCACCAAAATTTTTGGTGGTTAGTTTCTATTATTATTAATTATTGTACTGTCACAGACTTAGCCAAGTTTCTGGGTTTGTCCACGTCGAGTCCTTTACCAAGGCTAGTATAGTAGGCCAAAAGTTGGGCAGGCACCACACTTAATAATGGTGTCAGCAATGCATCAACATCTGGTAAGACAAAAGTATCTTCCGGCACCGCTAGGCTGCTCAAAGCGATGGTAATGACACTTGCACCACGCGCAAGAACTTCGTGCAGATTGCTTCTGGTTAAGGCTGCCGTACGTTGTTGCGTGATAATCCCGATGACTGGAGTATTATCTTCAATCAAGGCAATCGTTCCGTGTTTCAATTCACCAGAGGCAAAACCTTCAGCTTGCACGTAGGAAATTTCCTTAAGTTTCAATGCTGCTTCAAGGGCGACGGTCCAGTCGGTTCCGCGACCAATATAAAACGCATTTTTGGAATTAACCAAGTACTTATTAGCCAGCTCTGAAATTTGTTCCTTGCTGTCAATGATCGTTTGCATCCCCACTGCCACGAGTCCTAATTGTTGGCGGAGGTCAAAGTTTTGCGCATTAGCGTTATTGAGATATTCTCCTAATCCCTTTGCCAAAACAGCTTGGACGGCAATTTGAGCCGTGTAAGCTTTAGTCGAAGCAACGGCAATCTCGGGTCCCGCGTGTAACAACATCGTGAAGTCCGCTTCACGAGACAAGGTGGACTTTGCCACATTGGTAATCGTTAAACTTGGCCAACCCTGTTTTTTCACGTTGACCAGTACTTCACGACTGTCGGCCGTCTCGCCGCTTTGAGTCAAGAAGATGAAGAATGGCTTTTTGACCATGATTGGTTGGTCATAAGCAAACTCGGAAGCAATATAGGCTTCGGCTTGAATCCCAGTTAATTGTTCGAACATCTTAGCACCGACTAAGCCTGCATGATAACTGGTTCCAGCACCAACCAAGTAAATTTTGTCGGCTTGCTTCATAGTTTCAAGAAATTTCGCATCCAAAATTAGTTCTCCATCTTGCACAAAATAGGTCTGGGCAATTTTGTGCATCACGGCAGGTTGTTCATCCATTTCCTTCAACATGAAGAAAGGATATGCGCCCAGGTCACTAGCAGTCGGATCGATATCCAGTTTGAAAGTAACTGGTTTTTGGATATTGCCTGCAAAATCGGTCACTTGCACATCAGTTGGTGTGACAATGACCATTTCACGATCTTGAATCTCCATGAAGTTGTTGGTCCGTTTAACCATGGCAATCGCATCGGAAGCCACGAGGTTAAAGCCGTCACCCAAACCGATCAACAAAGGACTCTTGTATTTTGCCACGTAGAGCACATCTGGGGTGGTCCGGTCGACCAAAACAAAGGCATAAGAAGAATCTACACTAATTAAATCCAGCACTTTCAAAAACGCGTTTTTGGTCGTCATATTTTGGTTAACAACAAAATAATCAACAAGTTGGACGATAACTTCTGTATCGGTCTCAGATCGGAAGAGCACACGTCTGAACTCCAGTCACCAATGGAAATCT
>CAMJXI010000031.1 GCA_946409675.1 uncultured Lactobacillus sp.
GATTTCCATTGGTGACTGGAGTTCAGACGTGTGCTCTTCCGATCTCCCAAAAATGGGCCTTTTTGTGTGGTAAAATTATCCTTGGTGAGCTGAAAAGCTTTTACGATTAGCACGACGACGGTTGTCTTCGATACGTTCAAGTTCTTCATCTTCGGGGTCGATCACAGTTTTTTTGAATGCGAACAATCCACTAGCGATTGTGGCAACGGTGATCAGAGTGCCTGTAATAAAGCCTGCTGTAAATTTTTTAGCCATCTTGAATTCCTCCTAATTAGGTTTACTCCTAAATTTTAGCATAAATTGATAAATATTAAAGGATTTGGAAATGCAAAAACTTTTATTAATTGTGGGACCGACCGCGATTGGCAAGACCAGTCTAGGAATTAGGCTCGCAAAAGACTTACAAACGAAGATTATTTCGGGCGATTCGATGCAAATCTACCAAGAAGTAGCGATTGGAACGGCCAAGCCAAGTAAGCAAGAACAAGCTGAGATAAGGCACTACCTTGTTGACGAACGTTCGATTTTTGCGGAGTTTGGCGTGAAGGACTTCGTTAGCTCGGCTAGTTCGGCGATTAGTGAGATTGCGGGCGAGGGCAAAGTTCCCTTAGTCGTTGGTGGTACTGGTTTTTACTTGAGTGCACTGGTTAATGGTTTACAGTTGGGCGAAGCCGAGCACTATGATAGTCCGGTTGAACCCAAGTGGGAAGAATACTTGGCTCGTCATGGACCGGAGGAATTATGGCAAGAGTTGGCCAAACTCGATCCGGTCGCTGTAGAACAAATTCCTGTCCAAAATACCCGAAGAGTTTTGCGGGCATTATCTGTGATCACGAGAACCAAGAAGAAGTTCTCGGAACAACAAAATGATCTGGTGCCCCAGTTCGATGCGAAGTTTATCGGTCTTAATACCGACCGCGCTGTTTTGTACGAACGGATTAATCAACGAGTGGATTTAATGATAAAAGCTGGCCTATTAGAAGAGGCTCAATTCGTCTACGAAAACCAAGACAAGATGTTTCAGGCTAAGCAAGCCATCGGCTATAAGGAATTCTTCCCGTATTTTGCCGGTGAGAGCGATTTAGAGACGGCTGTGGCTAAACTCAAGCAAGCCTCAAGAAAATATGCTAAACGGCAACTAACGTACTTTAACAACAAGCTACCAGTCAGCTGGTATGATCCTTTGACGGACGCTGCTTATTATTCAAAAATTAAAAATGAAATCGGAGAATGGCTAAATGATTAGTGACATTGATCCAAAATTAAAAACAATTATTGCAGAAGTTGATGAACAAATTCGTCCCCAATTTCAAAAGATTGACGAGCAAGTGCTCTTTAACCAAGAAAAGGTACTGAATGCCTTTATCAATAACCAAGTGAGTGAAGCCGACTTTGCCGGCACCAACGGATATGGTGACGACGACATGGGCCGCGACAAGCTAGAGGCAATTTATGCAGAAATCTTCCACACTGAAGCTGCCTTAGTGCGTCCCCAATTTGTTTCAGGGACTCATACCTTAGCTACTGCGCTTTTTGGTAACTTACGCCCTGGAGACACTTTAACCTACTTAACTGGCATGCCTTATGACACGATGCAGGAGGTCATTGGCGTGGCTGGTAACAAGATTGGTTCATTAGCCGAATGGGGTGTTAAATTCTCCCACGTGCCTTTAAAAGACCAAGACATCGATTACACGGCTGCTAAAGAGATTTTGACGAAGGACCAACCAAAGATGGTGATTATCCAACGCTCACGCGGCTATGATATTCGGCCAAGCTTTAACATCTCCCGTATCAAAAAAATGATTAGTTTTGTCAGAGAAATTCTGCCAGAAACGATTATCTTTATTGATAACTGCTACGGCGAGTTTTCTGAAACAATCGAACCAACCGAAATCGGTGCTAACTTAATGGCTGGCTCTTTGATCAAAAACCCGGGTGGCGGTCTTGCTGAAACTGGTGGTTACATTGTCGGTGACCAACAACTCGTTGAAAATGCGAGTTATCAACTAACTGCCCCAGGAATTGGCGGATCAGAAGGGGCAACACTTGGAACCAACCGCTGGTTCTTCCAAGGACTCTTCCAAGCACCACACGTAACCGGCCAAGCAATTAAGGGCGCAGTCTTTGAGGCCGCACTTTTAGAAAAAATTGGACTTACAGTTTCACCAAAATTTGATGAAGTCAGAACCGACTTAATCCAAACCGTAACTTTTGGCAACGAAAAAGACATGGTTAACTTTGCTAAACAAGTTCAAGCAAATTCACCAATCGACGCCTTTGTTAACCCAGAACCAAGCCAAATGGCCGGTTATGAGGATAAAGTGGTGATGGCTGCTGGGAACTTCGTTTCGGGCTCAACCATTGAATTTAGTGCCGACGGCCCAATTCGTCCACCATATGCTTTATACATTCAAGGCGGACTTACTTTTGAACACGTGAAGATTGCCATCATTAACGCTGTGCAAAATACTTTCTATAAAATTTAATGAATGTTAGAATACCTCACATGAGAAATTGCAAATTAACTTTTAACTTGTTATTCTTAAACATGTAATTGAGGTATTTTTTTATGGATGAAATTAGCACACGACGCAACACACCAATCTTAACAATGGCAATCGTACTTAAACTAACTGGACTTACAGCTAGACAAGTACGTTACTATACCGATAACGATTTAGTAAAAGTAGCACGATCAAATGGGGGACAACGGCTTTTTAGTTTAAACCAGATTGATTTGTTACTGGAAATTAAATCGCAATTAAGTGCGGGTTTTACGCTTGCTGAAACGAAAAAATTTCTAGAGAAACACTATGAAAAACATACTTCAATGAACGATGAAAATGCACGAAAGATTTTATTTGATGAGTTGTTGTTGAGCAGTCCGTTTGGACATAATTCTTAAAGTGGAGAAGGAGAAGACATTTATGTCAAAAGAATTTACCAAAGAAGAGATTAAAGAGATTATGGAGAAAGAGAACGTCCAATTTCTCCGTCTAATGTTTACGGATATCAACGGAATTATCAAGAACGTTGAGGTTCCATCTGACCAAATCGATAAGGTGTTAGCTAACCGCGTAACTTTTGATGGTTCGTCAATCGACGGTTTTGTCCGAATCGAAGAAAGTGATATGTTGCTTTACCCAGACCTCTCCACCTGGCTCATTTTCCCATGGGGAGCTGAGCACGGTAAAGTGGCGCGCTTAATCTGTGACGTGCATACGCCAGATGGCAAGCCATTTGCTGGCGACCCAAGAAACAACTTGCGTCGAATGCTCAAAAAAATGGAGAAGGCCGGTTTTTCAGCCTTCAATATTGGACCTGAGCCAGAGTTCTTCTTGTTTAAGTTGAACGAGCAAAACGAACCAACTTTGAACTTGAATGATAAGGGCGGTTACTTCGACTTTGCACCAGTTGATCTTGGTGAGAACTGCCGTCGTGATATCGTTTTAGAACTTGAAAAGATGGACTTTGAAGTAGAAGCAAGTCACCATGAGGTCGGTTCTGGTCAACACGAAATCGACTTCAAGTATGACGATGCACTTGCTGCCGCCGATCATATCCAAACTTTTAAATTGGTAGTTAAGACAATCGCTAGAAAACATGGTTTACATGCCACTTTCATGTCTAAACCATTGCAAGGAATCGCCGGAAGCGGCATGCACATCAACATGTCCCTCTTTAAAGGCAAAGAAAATGTCTTTTACGATGAGAACGGCGAAGACCGTCTTTCAAATACTGCACTTTACTTCTTGAATGGTATCTTAGACCATGCAAGAGCACTTACAGCAATCAACAACCCTACAGTTAACTCATATAAACGTCTCGTCCCAGGCTTTGAAGCACCAGTTTACGTGGCTTGGTCAGGCAAAAATCGTTCACCACTTATCCGAGTACCAAATGCACGTGGTGCATCAACTCGAATCGAATTAAGAAGTACCGATCCTACCGCAAACCCATACCTTGCAATCGCCTCGATTTTGGCAGCAGGTCTTGATGGGGTTGAGAGAGAACAGTTACCAGTTTCATCTGTTGACCGGAATATCTACTCAATGAGCACCGCTGAGAGAAAGAAGAATCACATCACTGACTTACCATCAACTCTTCATAATGCTGTTAAAGCATTCAAAGAAGACGAAGTTATTTTAAATGCTCTTGGACCACATTTGTCACAAAGCTTTATCGATTCCAAAGATTTGGAATGGGCAAGCTATCGCCAAACCGTTTCTGATTGGGAACGTGAACAATACTTAGAATTATACTAAGACAAACTAAAAACCAACTTCAAATTCGAAGTTGGTTTTTGTTTGCGCTAATTTTCTATTTTCTTGTTTCCATTTTATTGTTTCTATTTCTTTTGTCTTTTACTTTTCGTATGTAGTCAATGTTGCTCCAGCTAAATCAAGTTGGTAAGTCGTTTCTTCTTGGGGACGTTTTGTCATGCCCATATCGGTTGAATAAACGACTAAGCCTAGCTTTGCGCCGACTGGCAAGTGATAGTAGGTTGGTTGTAATTCGAAATTCAACTCGTAGAACTCGTTTGGTTCAATTGCTTGAGCACGGAGTAAGCTAGCTGAATTTTGGAGGTTGCAGTGACCCTTTGCAATCAACTTGAAGCTGTTAGTCTTACCAGGGACAAATTCTTTTAAGGAATCTGTGCCGAAGTTATAACCCAGAGGTTGACCGTTCAAGTCGAGGAACCCGGGGACATCGCTCAACCGTTGGCGTTTATCGAGTTCGATTAAGGCAACGGATAATTGGCCCTTAGCTAAGCTGCTAGCAACCTTTAAGGAAACTTTTGGCCGACCAACTAAAGTGGTGTCTTTGGTAATTGCGTCTGCAACGAAACGCAATTGGCTCTTTTGCCATTGTTCTTGACCAGCTAAGAATTCATTTTCCCATTCTAACTCACCAATATTTGCTTCATGATATTGTTTGCCACCAAGGTCTTCGAAATCTTTAGTTGTTGAACCTTCTTGACTTTGGCTGAGTTGGTTGTTTTCAGTGAGGTGATAAGTAGTTTCCTTACCTAATTCGTTTGACCAAGTTTGTTCGCTCTGCCAAGTATCAGGCTTCAAGTTATCTTGGATCATGACATCCGGCCATTGAGCCAGTGCGTTGTTTTTCACGCCGAGCAACTCTTGGCAAAGCCAAAGGTTCATCATGTCGGTGAAGTCGATTGAGGCCAAGTTATTCATATAAGTATGAGGACCTTGGTGTAAGAACAACTTGTGTTTTGAAGGAAGCTTAACCAATTCTTGCCATAATTTATAGACATTCTTTGGTTTAACGTTCCAGTCGTTCAAACCGTGGACTGAGATGAAGCTACACTTGATATTCTTAACGTTTGGCCGATAATTGCGGACTGCCCAAAAATCGTTGTATTGACCGGTGATCCGATCTTGACCCCGTTTTAAAGCCGCCATGTTTTTATCAAAAAATGGTTTGTTCAAGACATACTTACTTGATTCTTGGAAATTGCTTTGACAAAGCTCGGACAAGATGTCGGTATCTTCACCTTGGCAAAGAACTGGAGCAATGACGAGGCCGTGTTCACGGTAGTAGTCGTACCAACTAGAAATGGCTGCTTCACTGATGACAGTCTTAAGGCCCTTAACGCCGGTTGTCGCAACGGCAGTTGAAAGGGTACCAAGATATGATTTACCGGTCATCCCGACATTCTCGTTTGACCACCAAGCTTTTGTTTGGTGAGTCTTATCGCGGTTGGTGTAGGCAATTCGATCGCCGGTCAACCATTCGATAATTTCCTTAGCACACATTGTTTCTTCGGGAGCACCACAGATGCGGACGCCGTCAGAACCATAGGTACCAATCCCACCAGCGTAAACGTTGGCAAAACCACGTGCTAACAAGTATTCGTTCAAAGTGTAAATGCCGGGGCGAGTTGCTTCTTCTTCGACTGGTGCATTCTCTAAGTTAGGCACGTTTTTGGTAAACTTAGTAGGCGTTGCTTGTTTCTGGTTGGTAAAGTCAGCTGCTACTTCGGTGAGGTTTTCATCGACGTTGTGCAGTGTGCTATCGATGTCGTTAGTCCCGCCAAAATAAGGATTTGCTGTATACAAGACAGGAACTTTGAGGTTCTTATTTGTTTCGAAAGGACGGAAAACTGTTGCTTGTAAGAGGTCACGTTGGCCGTCTTGGTCGGTGTCTAAATCACTTTCGATGTAGACAACTTCTTTGATAATTTTACTCGTGTCAAAAACAGGAAGGCTTTTACCGTTGAAGAAGACAAATTGAGGTTGGGCTGCGTTAAACCAAGGCTTAAAGTAACCCTTGGCCGCCAAGTTATCGATTAAACAAAGACCATTCTTTGCTCTGGTTAATAATAAGAGGTAGAAGGCGTAAATTAAGTTGTCTTGGTTGATTTTGTTAGCACTAAGATAAGGGAGATTTTGTTTCTTGAACAATTCGATTGGGTTACTCAATTCATAATCGTAACCAACGTGATAGCCGAGAACTTGCAAGGCCGCGTTGTAAAAATCGACGAGTAAGACGTCATCTTGGTTCGCATCGACGAAGGTGTACAGGTTATCTTCTTCGTTGAGTGCGATGCCGGCCAGGGCGTTTTTCTTAGCTTCGAGGCTCTTAGCTTCGGGGAACAACTTACCGAATAAGACGGCGAGCAAGTCACTAAAGGCGAGTTTCTCGTAGTTTTTAGGTAAGAAATTGGTTGCAATAAGTTCGCTCACTTGTTGCTGGTGGGTAGTTTCGATTCTACTGAACTGGTTATATTTCATATAAGCCTCCAAAACTCATTTTTTCTTAATAATGCAATTTTACATTTTTTGGAGGGGTTTTGAAAGACACAAAAAAACGATTCTGGGATTAACCCAAAATCGCTTTGATTTTTATGACACAGGAGAGATTCGAACTCTCGACCTACGGTTTAGAAGACCGTTGCTCTATCCAGCTGAGCTACTGTGTCAACAACGGTTACTATTATACGAAGAAACAGCCTTAGATGTCAATCAAATTTTTGACGGCAAAGTAACTTTTTTATGCTATTCTAGAGGTATTCATAGAAGCTTTAAAATTAGTTATGGCACAAAAATCTAAAAAGAATGTCAGGGATTAACTAACAATGAAAAAAATCAAGAAGAAACAGCTCCAAAAATTCAATAAATCAGCCAAATTAACCGTCCAAGTGGACTTTACGGATGGCCGTAGGTTGAATATCCAAACGGACGAATCCGCTTTACCACGCTTAAATGAACAACTGATGCACCGTGTCGGTAGTGTCACAACAGCCGATGGCCAAGTCTTTAAATACGCAGATATGATTCATTTTGAAGTTATTCGTTAGTACGATTGACACCAGAGGGTCAGATGGGTATAATTGGGGAGTTGTATTTGTGGACCACACATCTGCAACCGCGCAAATTAGGTTTTCAAGCATAGCACCTAATATGGCGAGTCTAAGAATACAGGAGGTGTACTAATGTACGCTATTATCAAAACAGGTGGTAAACAATATAAAGTAGCTACTGATGAAGCTGTCTACGTTGAAAAACTTGACGTTGCTGAAGGCGAAACTGTTACTTTTGATCAAGTTATCTTAATCAATGATGGTGAATCAACTAAGGTTGGTGCTCCAGTGATTGAGGGTGCTAAGGTATCTGGTAAAGTTGAGAAACAAGGTAAGGAAAAGAAAGTTGTTACTTACAAGTACAAACCTAAGAAACACTCACATACCAAAAAGGGTCATCGTCAACCTTACACTAAAGTAATTATTGAAAGTATTGAAGGCTAGTATTAGTCAAATTTTGAGGTGAATAAGATGTTAATTAAAAATATTTTAGAATTAAGATTGTTCTCTCACCATAAGGGTGGCGGATCATCAGCTAACGGTCGTAACTCAGCTGGTCGTCGTTTAGGCGCAAAACGTGCTGACGGACAAACTGTTACTGCAGGTGCAATCCTTTTCAGACAACGTGGAACTAAGATTCATCCTGGTTTAAACGTTGGTCGCGGTGGCGATGATACTTTATTTGCTAAAGTTGAAGGCGTTGTTAAATTCGAACGTCTTGGACGTGATCGTAAACAAGTTTCTGTTTACCCACTTGAAGAAGCAAAATAATTCGTTATTAAAAGGCTGACTTGTTCAGTCTTTTTTTGTTAGTTGAATTGAATAGAAAATTACATAAATTAAGTAGTTATAATTAGAAATCCTAGGTGAAATAATGAGCTCAATGGAAGAAATAATTAAAACACGTTTAACTAAACTAATTACGAGAATCAAGGAAGAAAACAATCCCGCATTCTTAGTCTTTTCAGACACAAGCATCAGATATTTGACCGGTTTTACCGGTGAAGAAGCACAATTGCTTGTTGAAGCCGACGGCTCGGTGACACTTTTGTCAGACTCGCGTTTTGCTAGCCAGATTGAAGCTAACCTTCCTAAATTCATCAAGATTGTGATGAAAACAAAGAGTGTGCCCGCTGAATTAAACGATTTGTTCGTTGCCAAAAACCTACAAAAGACTTTAATCGAAGGGGACTTCGTTAGCGCGACTTTTCTTGAGAGCTTAAAGTCTGCTATGCCAAATGTGACTTTCACGCTCGTTACTGAGATTGTGGAACAACTACGCATGGTCAAAGACGATTCCGAGATTGCATTGATTGAAAAAGCAATCGCAATTTCTAAGGAAAGTTTTGAAGCAATCTTACCTAAGATTGTGGCAGGTAAGACCGAGTTACAACTTGCCGCCGAACTCGAGTTTGAAATGAAGAGTCGGGGAGCAACTGGTCCAAGCTTTGAAACAATCATCGCTTCAGGTGTGCGTTCTGCTTGGCCTCATGGTTCTGCTAGTCCTAAAAAACTTGCTAACCACGAATTAATCACGATCGATTATGGCTGCTTCTACGGCGGTTACGTCAGTGATATTACGAGAACCGTTGCCCTCGGTACTGTTGACGCTAAGCTTGAAGAGATTTACAACGTTGTACTCGCTGCTAACAAGGCCGGGATCAAAGCCGCTCAAGTTGGCAATACTGGGGCAGACGTTGATTTTGCTGCTCGCAGTATCATTAATGATGCCGGTTACGGTCAGTATTTTGGCCACGGTATTGGACATGGTATTGGACTCGATATTCACGAAATCAACAGTCCCACCATGCGCTTCAAGGAAACGAAATTGGTCGATAATCTGGTCATCACCGTCGAACCTGGTATCTATTTACCAGATTTTGGTGGCGTCCGCATCGAAGATGACGTGCTCACCGGCGCATCACCAAAAGTTTTAACAGATATTTCTAAGGACGAACTCCTTATTCTGTAGTACTTTTGGGACAAAAAATAAAAACTATCTAAGAAACTCATTTTGTTTGTTGCAACCAGACCGCAATGCTTGGTAAAATGTAGAGTGATTAGACACGGAGGAATAGAAAATGATTTCAGTTAATGAATTTAAAAATGGCTTGACCATTGAATATGATGGAGGCCTTTGGCGTATTGTTGAATTCCAACATGTTAAACCAGGTAAAGGTAGTGCCTTCGTTCGCTCTAAATTAAAGAACTTACGGACTGGTGCATTGCTCGATAAGACTTTCCGTTCTACTGAAAAGGTAGAAAAAGCCCAAATTGAAACTAAGAAGATGCAATATCTTTATCAAAATGGCGACAATTTCGTGTTCATGGATAACGAAACTTATGAACAATTAGAAATGCCTGGAGAAGAACTCGAAGCAGAACAAAAATACTTGCTTGAAAACATGATCCTAAACGTTGTGATGTATGGTACTGAAACAATTGGTGTTGAATTACCAAACACTGTTGACTTAACTGTTGCAGAAACAGAACCCGGCATCAAGGGTGACACAGCTTCTGGTGGTTCAAAACCCGCAACGCTTGAAACTGGTCTTGTTG
>CAMJXI010000032.1 GCA_946409675.1 uncultured Lactobacillus sp.
GACCACCGAGATCTACACTCTTTCCCTACACGACGCTCTTCCGATCTCAGGTAAATCACTAGAAACCAGTATGATGCCAACACCTCTATTGGTTAATTCGTTCATCAAGTCATAAATTTCTCTCTTTGCCCCGACGTCAACGCCTCGTGTTGGCTCATCTAGAATAAGGACTTGCGAACCACTACCAATCCATTTTGCTAAAACGACTTTTTGCTGATTCCCACCTGAAAGGGTTCCAGCTTCAACTTCAGCGCTTTGAGTTTTGACAGATAAGCGGTCAATGAGCATGGTCACAAAGTCAGAAGAACTCTTTTTATCAACAAAACCGTGTTTGACGAATCCTTTGACACTAGGCAGGATGATATTGTCAGATAGTGAAGCGTCAAGAACTAGGCCTTCATCCTTACGATTTTCAGTCAAAAATCCAATATGATGGTCGATAGCTTCACTTGGATTATGAATATGGATTTCTTTACCATCCAAGAAAAGTTTGCCAGAGGTCAACTTGTCAATCCCGAAGATTGCGCGCATGATTTCTGTTCGACCAGCGCCCATCAAACCTGAAAATCCTAGAATCTCACCTTTATGTAATTCAAAGTTGATATCCGTGAAGACACCTTTTTCATTTAGGTGGTCAGCTTTAAAGATAACGTCACCTATTGTAGGTTCGCGTGTTGGGTAGAAGTCGCCAATTTCACGTCCAACCATGTCTTTAACGATATTTTCAACCTTGGCATCTGCAATTTCGTACGTATTAACGGAAATACCATCTCTCATTACAGTTACTCGGTCTGCAATTTCGAAAAATTCTTCCATTCTATGTGAAATGTAGATAAATGAAACACCGGTCTTTTGTAGTTGTTTGACTACTGCAAATAATTTTTTGATTTCTGTTTCGGTTAAAGCGGCCGTAGGTTCATCCATAATAATGACTTTGGCATTAGTCATTAGCGATTTGGCAATTTCTACCATCTGTTGTCTTCCGACACTGAGGTTACCGATTTCTTGCGTGACATCGAAGTTAGCACCAAGCTTTTTCAAGTATGTTTCCGCTTGATTTTTCATGGCTTTTTCGTCCATCATGCCAAACTTACTTTTTATTTCTTTGTTCAAAAACATGTTATCAACAACTGACATCTCTAAGAAGTTGTTCATTTCTTGGTGAATGAAACTGATACCATTTTGCTCTGCTTCGAGCGGTCCGGAAAAGACAGTTTCTTTTCCATCTACCAGTATTTTCCCGCCATCTGCGCTATACAGTCCGGTGAGAATATTCATCAATGTTGATTTACCAGCACCATTTTCACCCATCAGTGCGTGAACTTCGCCGGGAA
Organism: uncultured Lactobacillus sp.; assembly: GCA_946409675.1. Classification (GTDB taxonomy): domain Bacteria; phylum Bacillota; class Bacilli; order Lactobacillales; family Lactobacillaceae; genus Amylolactobacillus. The sequence continues at coordinate 1,335 of CAMJXI010000032.1, forward strand.
GGATTGTTAAATCTACTCCGACCAAAACTTTGTTCGTACCAAATGCTTTGGAGATTTTTTGTAGTTCAATTTTCAACTTTTTTCCTCCTCTCTAAATCAGAATGTAACACCACTAACTAAAATGATATTTGCAAATGGGGTCATTTCACCTGTTCTAATAAATGCTTTTGTGTGACCAAGATCGAGTTTCAATTGTGAATGTGGTACATATTCTATCGGAACAGTAAACCGCTGCTTTATTGCGGCTAACATTTCTGGATTTTCGGTCTTTATTTCTTCTGCTAAATAAATTGATTGCACTTGCATTTCCAGAAGAATGTTATCCAAAACCTCTAAGAAACTTGGGATAGCATTTGAGACAGCTAAATCTATCTTTTTGGTACCTGCTGGTACGGGCATTCCGGCGTCGCCGATAGCTAATTCGTCAAAATGACCCATATCTGCGACTACTCCAGCAATTTCTGAGTTGATTATTCCTGCTTTTTTCATTACTCATTCCTCCTTGTTGATTCACGTTCAACCAGTTTAACTGGTAATTGTTCATTACTTGCAGAAGAAAGATGGTTATTCATATCATTAATAATTAGTTCTACTGCAAGTTTTCCCATCTCACTAATCGGTTGACGGATTGTGGTTAGCTTGGGATTTAGATATTCAGCAAACTCGATATCATCAAAGCCGATAATTGAATAATCATCCGGCACTGATTTGCCGAGTTCAGCTAGTCCACGGTAGATACCGATAGCCGTGTCATCATTGACTGTCACAATGGCAGTTGCATCAGTTTTGACGATTTGTTTTGCTATCTCATAACCGCCCTCCTTGGAAAGTTCTGCCCTGAAAGTTAATTCATCGTCAGACTTTATTTTGAAATTCCGAAAGGCAAGTTTATAACCTTCAATACGTTCTTCGATATTAGCTGGAATATTCTTTGGGAGAATAAAAGCAATTTTTTGATGACCGAGATTAAGCAAGTGTGTGACTGCCAATCTGCCACCTTCTAAATTGTTAACAGATATTCGATGAACAGAATTTAAGTTGATGTTGGCACGGTCAAGTGTGACCACGGGGATTGACTCGATGTTGATTACTTTTTCGATAATCACATTTGAAACACCAGGAGCGGCAAGAATCAAGCCATTTTGTGAGCCTGATGCAAAATTTTTGATCAAGTAATCAATGTCTTCCTTGTAATATCCAACGTTAAATATTTGGGGATAAATACCCTGAGGAATTGCGGTCTTTTCAATTGCAGAAATGAACTCAGTGTAGAATGTGTTCTTGATATCTGGAACAACAATTCCAATGGTATTTGTTCTGATGCCCGCTAATTCTTGCGCACGATAATCTGGAAAGTAACCAAGATCTTTCTGTAACTTCAAAACTTTATCACGAGTTTCAGCACTAAAGCGTTCACCCTTATGATTCAATATTTGTGAAACTGTAGTGACTGATAACCCGGCTTTTTTTGCTAAATCCCGGATTGTGACGCGCTCCACCATAAGCATCATCCCATTTCTTTATTTTAGGTAAACCGTTTCAGTAAACCGTTTTACTAAACCTTTCGAATAAAATTATAATCTTGTTTGTAAGCGCTGTCAAACGTATTTTTTGAAATAACATATATTAATATAGTCATAATCTTGATTCTACTTGGTCTGACGTCCATAATATTTTTTTGATTTTGTTTATAATCATGTTGTTTCACATTAACGCTCTTGCCACAAAAACAGTGGTACCTCGACACGATTAATTACCATAATTTTGTGATTAATTTCACAGATATTTGTGCAATAAATTTCGTCATTAAAATTGAATAATTTAAGTCAAAAAATAACACCTTTAAAACTTCGAAAAAAGATTTTTCATCCCTCTTGCAATTATGTCTGTAAATATTTCAGTTTATTTGCGAATTTAACTGGTGATTATTGGTCAAAAGAAAAACCCTTTAAAATTAGGCTTTTTAGGTCTAACTTTAAAGGGTTGCTAAATTTTTATTGATACTATCTTTATTCTAGCTGTAATTATCGTCCGGCAAATTCTTGCATACCGATATATTGTCCGTTGGGAAGTTGGTAAGCCGTCACACCGGTTGATGTGTAGCGCGCCTTCAAAATATTAGCCCGATGTTCAGGAGAGTTAATCCAAAGATTCACAAAGTGTTGTGCTACGGCTTGAACTGATCCTTGATTGTTCACGACCGCCAAATTTTCACCATAAAGTCCTGAACCAAAGCTTCTCAAGTTTGGCTCAGTTGAGAACTTAGCTCCATTAGGGCGCAAATGATTAACACTCTGGTTACTCCCAGATTGACGAATGGCTTGGGCTTCTTCATTTGCTCTTACCTGTGAACCAGATTGTAAGCCACCTTGGAGATATAACGCTCCAAGACCATTGCTGGCCCGATAGGCATTGATTCCATTCAAAATTAATGTATTAAGCGAAGCTGTTGGTTGTGCTTTTGGTGTTACTGGTGCAGTCTTGACCGGTGCGCTTGCAGTTTTTGCTGTTGCTGCTTTTGCAGGTTGCGTGACTGTCTTAGCAGGATTAGTGGTGCTAGCCTGATAAGTTTTCTCACTTCGATTCGTTTCCCGAATAATTTTGACATACTTACTATCAAGCCATTGTTTATTTTCTAACTGATACCAAACTGCCCCATTTAAAATCTGGCGTTTAATAATCGTCACTTTAGAATTATGGAGATAAGTCTTACCAGCAAACATTCTATGGGTTGCTTCTGGACCGGTCCATCCCACAATGCCATAACGCGGAATATAATTAATTTGCCCAATTGCATTGAGCGTTTGACTAGAATTTTCCGTTAAGGTATCAAAATACTTTGCAGGCACGTATTGATTACCACCAAGATTATAGTAAAGTATATTCAAACGTGAGACGGTTCCGAAAACCTTCCAACTTGTTTGCGTCTTTAAATATTTTCCTGTATTTTGGGTCAGAGCATTATTTTTAACTGCCACTCCACTCTTTTCCACGTAGTTGATGCGCCCAGTAGAAGCCGCGTCAACATTGCAATTATCTTTAATTTGGGCAATTCCCAAAGATCCGCCGACAGCGGCCGCTAAAAATAAACTGTACAGAAATTTTTTCTCAACCATGACTATTTCCCCTTATTAAAGATGACGTGTCCCTCACTTCATCAAAGAGTAGTATAGCACTTGTTATTTTTAAAGTAAAAATTTATGTGTTAACTATTAAAAAAACTTATAAACTGGACTACACCAGTATTTAATTATTCTGAAAATATATCGTTAGTGTTTTTTAATCATGTTAAAACAATAATCTACAAAAAAGTTTTGAGACGTGTTATTCTGAAAATAGAAGGCGAGGTAGAAAAATGACAATCTATGATTTAACCGTTACAGACGAGAATGGCCAAAATTACTCAATGGACAAATATAAGGGTAAGACACTCTTAATCGTTAATACAGCAACAAAGTGTGGTTTTACGCCACAATTTGCTGAGCTCGAGGAAATTTATAAAGAATTTAAGGATCAAGGTTTAGTTGTACTTGGCTTTCCCTCAAACCAATTTAAGCAAGAATTAGAAACAGGTAAGGCAGCAGCTGAAGCATGCCGCACAACTTACGGCGTAACTTTCCCGATGCATAGTTTAGTTAACGTTAATGGAGCAGACGCTTCCCCACTATTCAGTCTTTTGAAAGAAGAAGCACCAGGCGTACTGGGTGAAGCAATAAAGTGGAACTTTACAAAGTTTTTAGTTGACCGTGATGGCAAAGTAATCGACCGTTTTGCCCCAAAAACTTCTCCAAAGGAAATTATCCCGGATATCCAAAAAGTACTATAAATTTAAGCATGCAAAAAGGCCAAACCGTCGTTTGGCCTTTTTTGATATCCCAAGTGTAACCTTTATCACTAAGGAATATTTCATATTTGAGTGGGATTTCTGAATTTCTTGGAGGGAAAATTCATGAAAAATTTTAATAAGAAGCCTTATCGACTAGTCTAACTAGTCGATCTATTTTTGCGGTCATTGCATACCTTCTTTCAAGTTGCTGATTTCATCATAGATTATCAAACATAAAACTAACTTAAATTTGTAGTTATTCTTTTAAACTAACAAAGCCAAAGTAATTGTTCCTAGGATGATGATTGCTTCTGTCCACAAGCCCTTCATATCCAGATCGTAACGCTTTTTTGATTCGCGTTCTTTTTTCAAAGCTGGTTCTAAAAACTCATATTCTCTTTGCATGTCTATCTTCCTTTCTTTAATGGAATATCTTCATGATACGTTTGCTAGCTTAAAGAACTCATAAAACCAGTTGAAGAAAAGGTAAAGAAGAGCGTGAATTCTCCCAAAATCATTACCAAATCTTTTGGTATACTTAATTAATTACACAAAGAGGAGTTTTAACAATGAAAGTAAAAGTAAATCAGCTGACAGCGACAGACTTTATTAGCCTCACCGACTCGGTTGGTTGGCTACCTTTGCCAGAAGAACAAGTAAAACATGCGCTTGCTAGATCTGTCGCAACATTTGCGGCTTTTGATGATGAGGACAATCTAATGGGGATGGCACGCTTACTAGGCGACGGCGCATTCATCTTCTATATTGAAGATATGATTGTTAACCCCAAATTTCAAAACCAACACGTTGGGACGGCAATCATCGAAAAATCAATCGAAACTGTCAAAGAAATGAAGCATCCAGACTGGTTTGTCACCCTCGACGTGATGTCAGACCCAGAGCCTGAAACCATCAGTTATTATGAAAAGTTCGGCTTTAAACAAGGCGCAAATGGAATGATGATGGATATTAACTAGGAAATAAATGGAAACTACGTTGTTGATGCCGGATTAGACCACAACCCTGTTAGATTGAACATTACATTAAAACCAGAGCAGTAAAAAAGCGTGAATTTTTCACGCTTTTAATTTGGCTTAGTTTTCTCAAATACTAGGAATAAACTGTTGTCACACCAACTTGCTACTGCGGCCTACATATTCATCCAAGATGCTGACAGAATGTTGCCGTCCGGATCCGCTACCTCTAGTTCATACATCTGGTCTTCAGGAATATTAATCTCGACGTGGTAATAATCCCCTCCGTTGTTTTTAGCTGTCTCAGCAAATTCTTCTACTTCCGCACGCGAATTAAGACTGAACGCGGTCAGCGAACCACTAATTTTCGTGGTATCCGCTAATTCATGACCTTTCAAAAATTTTCGATAGAAATCATAAGTCAGGAGCATGACCCAAATATTGTCATCCCACATCATACCTACACCATTAGCATCAGAAAAATCTTTGTTCTGCGTAAAACCTAATGCGGTATAAAACTTAATCGAGCGCTCCATGTCGCTCACTGGTAGGTTTACAAAAATCATTTTTGCCATTTAATTTCTCCTATCGTAGTTTGGATCGATTACATCGATTTATCGTTTTTTACAAAATTAATTATCTCATGTCGCAAAATCAGGGGCAATTTATCGGCTTTAAGCAAGGCGCAAATGAAATGATGATGGATCTTAACTAGTAAACAAAAAGAGGCAACCGTTGATTTAACAGCGTTTGCCTCTTCTTTTGTCGTCTTCTTGATGCCGCTTAGGTGACTCGAACACCTGACCCTCGGTTTACGATACCGATGCTCTACCAACTGAGCTAAAGCGGCTTAACTCAAATAATTATATCCAAAATAGCGCGACTTTTCAACCTTACTTTAACTTATAATACTAAGTTCAACTGTGGTAAAATAGCTGTATGTAATATTTTAACTAAAAGGAGAATTTTCATGAGTATATTAGTTTTGGGCGGAGCCGGTTATATCGGTTCCCACGCTGTAGATTCATTGGTAAATCAAGGATACGACACCGTTGTGGTCGATTCATTGGTTACTGGCCACCGCCAGGCAATCAATCCAAATGCTAAATTTTACGAAGGCGACGTCTTAGACAGTGCCTTTTTGAACGACGTTTTTGACAAAGAAAAAATCGACGCAGTTATTCATTTTGCGGCCTTTTCATTGGTTCCTGAATCAATGGTTAAGCCTCTGAAGTATTTCAAAAACAATACTGCCGGCTTGATCAACGTGCTTGAAGTAATGCGCGACCACAATGTCAAAAAGATTGTCTTCTCTTCTACCGCAGCAACTTACGGCGCACCAAAAGAATCTCCAATCACAGAAAAGACTCCTACAAATCCTATCAACCCATACGGCGAATCAAAATTGATGATGGAAAAAATTATGCACTGGGCTGATGAAGCATACGGCATCAAGTTTGTTGCCTTGCGTTACTTTAACGTTGCCGGTGCAAAACTCGACGGCTCAATCGGTGAAGCACATCATCCTGAAAGTCATTTGATTCCGATTATTTTGGACACTGCCTTAGGCCAACGTGATAAAATTACTATTTTTGGTGACGACTATAACACACCCGATGGTACTAACGTCCGCGATTACGTCCACGTGCTCGATTTGATTGACGCTCATATTTTAGCAATGAAATATTTGGATGCTGGTAATCCTAGTGACGTCTTCAACCTGGGCTCATCTAACGGTTTCTCAAACCTCGAAATGGTTAAGAGTGCTATCAAAGTAACCGGCGTGCAAATTCCTTACGAAATTGGCGCTCGTCGTGGCGGTGATCCCGATTCTCTCGTTGCCCAAAGTACGAAAGCTCGCGAAATTCTCGGTTGGTCTCCTAAATATGAAGATACTGAAACAATTATTTCTTCGGCTTGGAAATGGCATACAACCCATCCCAATGGATATGGTGCATAGTTTTGGCAAAAATTAACGCAATCAACTTTCTGACTGACAAAATAATTCAAAATAACTCAAGCTACGAACCACGCGATCAGTACTACATTAAGAACAAGCTTTTAGCCCTCGTTGGCGATAGTCTTGTATCTTTTGAGATTGAAGACAGCTTATCAACCAAAGACTGCACTAAAGATCTGACCTCTGACCCATTGGTGCAATCGCAAATCTTTGATTTACTGACCCCAATTCCTAGTGAGTTCAATCGTAAATTTTGGAATCTTTATAGTACTGATTCCGTCAAAGCGACAGACTATTTCCATCAACTATCAATTGATAATGATTACTTGCAGATTGATCAAATTGCGAAGAATATTAAGTTTTCTTCAATGACAGATTACGGCGAGCTCGAAATCACAATCAATATGTCGAAGCCGGAAAAAACGACTAAGGATATTATTGCTAACGCCGCTGCCAGCAAAAGTCGCACGTACCCACTCTGCCAACTTTGTTTTGAAAACGAAGGCTATCTTGGTGGTACTAACTACTCTCTACGTAGTCAACACCGGCTTTTGCGCCTTAACTTGAACCATTCCGAATGGGGCATGCAATATTCTCCTTACGAATACTTCAACGAACACATCATTGTGATTTCAAAAGAACATCGTCCGATGCACATTAGCTCGGCCACCTTCACCAATCTGTTAGACTTCGTCGACTTATTTCCGCAATACTTCTTAGGAAGTAATGCCGGTATTCCGATTGTGGGTGGCTCAATGCTTGGTCACGAGCATTATCAAGGTGGAGAACATCTTTTCCCAGTCGAGAAGGCAAACGACCTCTACGGCTTCGAAACGGCTTTTGACGATGTCACAGCTTCAGTAATCAACTGGCCAGTCTCCACAATTCGTTTGATTTCTAAAAACAGAGAACATCTGGAAGAATTGGCCAACCAAATTAATGATGCTTGGAATCAGTATGATAATGAAGAATTACAAATTAAAGCAGAATCAGATGGGATACAGCACCATTCGATTAACCCAATTGCCCGCAAAAACGGTTCGGAGTATACATTATTGATCATGCTTCGTGATAACAATACTTCCGTGACCTATCCAGACGGAATTTTCCATGTCCATCCTGAATACCAGCACATCAAACAAGAAAACATCGGTTTGATTGAGGCCATGGGACTTGCAATCTTACCTCCTCGTCTCAAAATCGAGTTGGCAGAGGTTAAGAAGTACATTATGGAAGAACCTAACTCGATCGCTTCTATTCACTTAGACTGGGCTAATTCGCTCAAAGAGAGTTACACCAATCAAAACATGGATGAATTTATCGACCAAAACCTTGGTCAAGTGTTTGCCGAGATTCTGGAAAACACAGGAGTCTTCGTCAACCATGAAGATCAATTCAAACTCTTCACTAAACAATTTAATGCATAATCACTTAAAGGCTATCAGCGATAGCCTTTTTTGCTACGCCAAAAAGCGCGAAAAAAATAGAACTCTCAAATGAGAATTCTATTTGTCTATATCTATGAGTCGCGGGAGGCTCGAACTCCCGACCCACGGATTAAAAGTCCGTTGCTCTA
>CAMJXI010000033.1 GCA_946409675.1 uncultured Lactobacillus sp.
TACTTGTGATCAAAACCAAATTGAATCAAGGCTGTTTCAGTTGGATCACCTAACATTGTGCCATCCGGTTGGATTTTGGTATCGTTGGCGAAATTCATTACTTCAAGCGCCATATTGTCGGCAGCGATTGGATCACTTGCGTCCTTCAGCACTCCGTTGTAATAAACTTTTTCAACAGTCATTTGGTTCATGGTCAAAGTACCAGTCTTATCGGATGCGATAATATCAGTACTACCAAGTGTTTCAACGGCTGGCAACTTACGAACAAGCGCATTTTGGGCAGCCATTTTTTGTGTTCCTAAGGCCAAAATAATAGTAACGATTGCGGGCAATCCTTCCGGAATTGCGGCAACAGCCAATGAGATAGCAGTTAAGAACATGTTCATCATCAAGACATCCATTGACACGTGGTCTGGATTCTTCAAAATCCCGATGACAAAAATTACAGCAGCAATAATCAAGATTAAGACAGTTAAGGTCTTACCAAGAGAATTCAAGTTTTCCTGTAATGGAGTAGTTGTTTCGTCGGCTTGGTTAATCATATGCGCGATTTTACCAACTTCGGTGTTCATCCCGGTTCCGACAACGACACCTTCACCACGACCGTATGTGACGTTAGTGTTCATAAACGCCATGTTAATCCGGTCACCTAGCGAAATTTCTTCGTCGCTTAAAGTCTCATTGCTCTTTTCGACTGGCACAGATTCACCAGTTAAGGCAGCTTCTTCAATCTTCAAAGAAGCACTTTCAAAAAGTCTTAAATCTGCTGGGACAACGTCGCCGGCTTCAAGTAAGACGATATCGCCGGTCACGAGTTGGTCACTTGGAACAGTGAATACAGCACCGTCACGGCGAATTTTGGCATCTGGGGTAGACATTTTTCTCAAAGCATCGATTGCTTCTTCAGCTTTAGATTCTTGGAAAACACCCAAAATTGCGTTGATTAAAACAACCAACATAATGAGGCCAGCATCGGCCCATTCTTTAGCCACAAGTCCAGAAACTAAGGCGGCAACCATCAAGACAATAATCATAAAGTCTTTGAATTGATCTAAAAATCTTTGTAAGTTAGATTTTTTCTTCCCAGCTTGCAAAGCATTTGGACCATCTGTGGCCAGTCGTTTGTCAACTTCTGCCTGGGTTAAACCCTTTTCAGATGTTGCTAAGGTCGACATAATATCTTTTTCTGTTTGAGCATAAATCCGTTTTGGATTTTCCATTTCTTCCTCCGTCTAACCATAATAAGTTTTTTAAGAAAAAAGACTTATGCACGCCAAAAAGGCGCACATAAGTCTCACTAATTAAGACAAGCTCAGGATATTTCCGGTTGATGAACTTGTCACATCTCTGCTAGTTACTCCCTTATGGATACCACTAGTATATTTAAAAACGATTGTTGTTGCAAGCTTTTGCGATTTAATATTTGTTAAATATCAAAAATAGTTACAGGTAAATTGCGCTTATGGGTTCCTTTAAGGTACCAAGCCTCAATTTTCTCTGCGGCGGAAACGTCGATTTCTCGACCTTCGAGGTAGTCATCGATTTGATCATAGGTCACACCAAGTGCGACTTCGTCAGGTAGAGAAGGCTTATCTTCCTCTAAATCAGCAGTTGGCACTTTTTTGTACAAATGCTCTGGAGCATTCAGCTCAGCGAGTAGTTGTCTGCCTTGGCGCTTATTCAAGCGGAAAAGCGGTGTGAGGTCAGCTGCACCATCACCAAACTTGGTGTAAAAAGCGGTGATGTTTTCGGCAGCGTGGTCTGTTCCGATAACGGCTCCGCTGGTTTGACCGGCGACACCATATTGGGCAATCATCCGCTGACGCGCCTTGATATTTCCCTTATTGAAATCAGAGATGACAAGACCGTTAGCTTCGATAGCTTGGACCATTGCATCCGTGCTTGCCTTAATATTGATGCGTAGCGTTTGGTCAGCGTGCATAAACTCGATAGCATCCAACGCATCAGTTTCGTCGGCTTGGGTGCCATAAGGTAAGCGGATGGCGATGAATTGGTAGCTCTCTTCGTTAGTCTCTTCCCGCATCTCAGTGATGGCCATTTGGGCCAACTTGCCGGCGAGAGTTGAATCTTGGCCACCGGAAATTCCGAGGACGTAGGTTTTTAAGAACGGATTTTGGTGCAAATACTTTTTCAAGAAATCGACTGTCTTTCTGATTTCTGCTTTTGGATCAATACTTGGCTTTGTTTTTTCAAAAGCGATTATTTTCTTTTGTAAATCTCGCATTATTAGCTCTCCTGAGAATACTTAGCCCGAATTTCGTGAATCAAGCTCATCTTTTGTTGGTAAAGGTTTTGCGACAAGTCAACGGGATAATCTTGCGGATTCAAATCACGCTTGTATTCGTCCCAGAGACCGTCTAATTGGGTCTTACAATAAGCCTTGATGTCTTTTAGGTCAGGTAGTTTGTAGACGAGTTCGCCTTGGTCATAGATTGGCACAAGGACAGGACGTGCGGTGAAGTTCTTCACTGTTTTATTGATGTAAGTGTAGTTGGGGTGGAACATGAACAATTCCTTAAGATTTCTAGGATCTTCGGTACTCAAGCTGACCCAGTCACCTTCAGACTTGCAGTCCTTGTCGTTGTTCGTAATCCGCCAAACTTGTTTCTTGGCTGGGGTGCTGACCTTCTCGGCATTACTCGAAAGTTTCAAAGTATCTTCCATCACGCCGTTTTCATCTTCAATGGAAACGAGTTTGTAGACTGCTCCAAGAGCTGGTTGGTCAAATGCGGTAATCAATTTAGTACCGATTCCCCAAGCTTCGATCTTTGCACCTTGCATCTTCAAGTTTTGAATCGTCTTTTCATCCAAATCGTTGGAAGCAAAAATCTTGGCATTTGGGTAGCCGGCATCGTCTAATTGTTGGCGAATTTTTTTGGAAATGTAGGCCATATCGCCTGAATCGATGCGGACACCGACAAAATTAATTTTGTTGCCCATCTCGCGTGCCACGCTAATAGCGGTTGGCACACCACTTCTGAGTGTGTCGTAGGTATCAACTAAGAAGACACAATCCTTGTGGGTCTCAGCATAAGCCTTGAAGGCTAAGTATTCGTCACGGTAGGCTTGGACCAAGGAATGAGCGTGTGTACCACTGATTGGAATACCAAATAGCTTACCGGCACGAACGTTACTAGTAGCATCAAAGCCAGCAATATAGGCTGCACGCGTGCCCCAAAGTGCGGCATCACATTCTTGCGCACGACGGGTACCAAATTCCATGACGGTGTCGTCACCAACGGCAGATTTAACCCGCGCTGCCTTAGTAGCAACCAGTGTTTGGTAGTTAACGATGTTTAAGAGTGTCGTTTCGACAAGCTGACATTGTGCCAAAGGTCCTTCAACTTGAAAAATGGGTTCGTTGTTGTAAACGAGCTCGCCTTCAACGGCAGATTTAATTGAGCAGGTGAATTCAAAATGGCGCAAGTAATCGATGAAGTCGTCGTCGTAGCCTTCGGAATCTTGGAGATAAGTCAGGTCACTCTCGGCAAACTTCAAGTGATTCAAATATTCGACTGCGTGTTCCAAGCCCGCAAAAACAGCGTAGCCGTTTTCGAACGGAATTTTGCGGAAGTACATTTCGAATACTGAATTACGATTGTGAATGCCCTTCTTGAAATAGGTGTACATCATGTTGATTTCGTAAAGGTCGGTGTGCAAAATTAGTGAATCATCTTGCCTGTCATAAATCATTTTTTTAGTCCTCTTTAATAAAAGTATTTTCTACATATATAATTAGTACATAGTTAGTATACATTTTTTCACAAATAAAAACAGCCTTTAGGCTGTTTGAGTTTCAATTCTGCTTCACAAGAGACTACTTTTGAAGCATTTTTTGATAAATATTAAGAATGTCTGTGAGCTGGTTAAAGATGGAGAATTTGTGCAACATATAGTCTTTTTGGGTCGCTCCCATTTGAGCTAATTCAGCCCGTGGAAGTTCGTAGGCCTTCTTCAATTTAGCGGTGAAATCAGCTTCATCACCGACTTTTGCGATAAATCCGTGTGCCTCGTCTGGGATGATTACATCGATATCCCCGACTGAGGTACTCAATAATGGCACCGAACTATTGGCCGCTTCTAAAAGGACCAGAGGGAAGCCTTCGGAAATTGAAGATAGCACAGCCAAATCCATTTCGGCATACAGTGCCTTAATTTCTTTTTGATCCAAGAAACCGTGAAAGATGACCTGGTCTTGTAAACCAAGTTTTGCGGTCAGTTCTTCGAGGTTACCCTTCTCGCTCCCATCGCCAACGAAGTGTAACTTCACATCGGCAGACTTTAGGTTGGCTACTGCACGAAGCAACAGCGTTTGATTCTTGACGGGTTCCATCCGGGCGACACTGACTAGATTAAAATCAGTGTGCTCAACCTTTGGCAAAACGTCTTGATCAAAAAAGATACCGTTGCAGATAACGCTGGTCTTGTCTTTGGCAATTCCGAGTTTGTCGGTCAAAACGCTTTGGACGTAACGGTTAACGGTTAAGAGGTGGTCGGCTTTTTTTAAGCTAGCAGTATTTAGCTTCTCAAAAATTTTGCCTTTGATGCCACGGTTAGCAAAGTCCTCTAGGGGATCACTATGAATCGTGATGGCCCACTTGGCGTTCACTTTCTTATGAACCTTCGACATCACCAAATTAGCTCGTGGGCCGTGAGTATGCACGATATCAAAATCATGCTCATTAATATATTGGGCGAGCTTTTTAGAAAGGTCGAGGCTATAACGACTACTAATATCGAGGACGTCGACCTTAATCCCTGTTTTGCGGGCAGCCTTTGCAACTGGTCCATTTGCAAAAGTCAGTAGGGTAAAATCTTGGTTCTTTTCTTTAGCAGCGGTCAAGAGGTGGACAATGTGGAATAAACCGCCACCCTCTTCTAACCCAGCATTTACGTGTAATACTTTCATCTAATTCTTCTTCCTAGATTTCTTTACTTCGCCAATAAACTTAGGTAAGACGAGCATGCGCTTGAAACGAGTTGGGTTTGTCAGTAAACGATAGAACCATTCGAGGTGCGCCTTTTGGAAAATCATTGGGGCACGTTTGACGGTCCCTGAGAAAACGTCGAAACTTCCGCCGACACCCATCATCATTGCGGGTAGGTTGTCCTGGCGCAAAATGTTGATTAATTCTTCTTGTCTAGGATAGCCGAGGGCCGCAAAAACCATGTCGGGTTCGGCAGCTTCGATTTCGGTTGCAACAGTCTGCAAATCTTCCTTGAAGTAACCATCTTTAGCACCGACGACTTGGATATGTGGGTATTTCTCAGCGACTTTTTGGGCGACTTTAGCAATTACTTCGGGTTTTGCACCAACGAAGAAAATTTTGCTCGAACGTTTCTCGGCAATTTCGATAAACCAAGAAAACAAGTCATAGCCAGTTACGCGTTCCTTCATCGGGGTCTTTAAAATATTAGCTCCCTTGATAATGCCAATGCCATCGGCTGTTAAGAAGTCGGCTCCGTTGACCAGTTCTTTGAAATCAGGATTATCTTTAGCTGCCATCACAATCTCGGGATTAGCAGTTACGATAAACGTCGATTGTTTGTTGTTCATGCGACTGAGGAAAAGATTTTGAAATTCGCGCATCGAATAGTTATCAAATTTAACATCTAAGACTGAAATTTTACTCATTATTCTACCTAACTATTTTTGATTTTCTTTTGTTGCTTTGTTTTGCTGATCTTATTTCTTCGTTGCACCGTTACCTCTTAAAGACTTTCTGCGCAAGCTTAAGCACGTCTTTGTTCAACTCGAACTTGAGCGCGAAGAAAAGCACAGCGTACACTAACATCATTATAATAGATTTGATGGTCATATCAAAGAAAGCCGAGCCGACAAAATTCGGCAAGATCCAACCAATGCCAGTCGTGATTAAAGCGATGAAGAGATACTTAGGTGTCTCACCAAAAACATACTGGAAGTCGATTGCATCCCTGACCCGCCAGATTCGAAGGGCACAGACGATGAATTCCGTGAAAATAACGGTAAACATCGCGCCTTCTGCCCCAAATTTTGGATCGAGCGTAAAGTTGAGGAATAGGCTCAAAACTGCCCCAATAATGACGGGGACGGCGAAATCCTTGTCTCGTCTCGCAGCTAGTGCGAACTGGTTGGCAAAGACGTCACCGATTGGAATAAAGACAATCAACAAAGTCGAGGCCATCATCAGATGGATCATCCCGGTAAACTTGTCACCGAAGAAGAATGGGACGAACTCGCGGGTGTTCACCATTACTACGCTTGCAAAAATCAACCCGAGCATCAACGACACGTCGTAGGATTTCTTCATGAAAAACTTTTGGTGCTCTTTTTTGGAGCTAGCCATCTTCGGCATCATGACGATGGAGATTGAGGTAATCACTCCCAAAATCATCATCGAAATTCGCTGCGAATTATCGTAAAACGCAACTTGAGTCGTACTCTGGAACGTTCCGAGAATCGGTTTGTCCAGCGTGTTGTAAACTTTCATCGCTATCTGGGGCAAAAGTAACGTTCCGACCGCAATCAGAGTCGACTTCAAGTGGTAGAAGCTCTTGACGGGACGACCTACGTACTTGCGAATCGAAATCCAGAAGACGAAACTACCAAGCATCGTGCTCACAGACGAGATCAACATGTACTTCCAGAGATCTTCGGGCGACTTCACCAAACTGAAGATTAAAACGACTGTGGTCAGTTTAACTAAAGTGTTTCGAATAACGACCCGACCGAAATCTTCCAGTCCTTGGAAGAACCAGGCAATGTCAAACATTGCGGAAACTAGAAGGGGCAATTGAAGATAGAAGAAAGGCCAATACTTGATTTTGCCGGTGGAAACAATCAAAACGGTCAAGACAATGACGACAAAACTCGCAATGGCTTGTAAATACCACAAGCCCCAAAAGGCTTTGGTCAGCTCCTTAGGAGTTCCGTTCATGCGGACCCGGGCAATCGTCCGGACACCGATACTACTGATGGCAAAAGCACAAAGCACCATTAAGAATTGAATCGAGAATTTGACATAACTATAGATACCATACGTATTGGGTCCTAAAACCCGGGAAACGTACGGCACCGTAATTAACGGAATCAAAACCAAGAAGACCTGGTACATGGCGTTGTACATGATATTTAGTAAAGTTTTTTTCATGTGCTCCCCCATTTCCAAAAAAGTCTGTCAGGCAATTTACCTGTTCTTGGTTTAAAATACTCTTTCATATCATAGCAAATTATTTTTTCAAAATAACTTTTTTGCCAAAAATTATCTCTTTCTTCAAATATCAGACGGACAAATTTTTACGGGAACAAATCTTTTAAGCGCTGATAAGTCATATTGCTAACACTCTCCGGAATATTTGCATTAAAATAACACTGTTAATTGTAGGAATGTTTTAGACAAAGGAGACCAACTATGAATGAAGAACATAGCATCAAAGATCGAATTAAAGCTGAAGCGGACAAAGTCGAAGAAAAACTCCACCATAAAAAAGCAGATGGTGAAGAATCTAAGATGAAAAAAGTTGAGGGTGAAGTTAAAGATAAAACTCACCACGCAGAAGATAAAATTAAAGACGTCTTCCATAAGAAAGACAAATAATTGGGGACAAACGAATAGCGCTGACAAAATCAGCGCCATTTTTTTGCTCAAAATCTGTAATTATTTTTCAAAGACGAATTCGAAACGTTCTGCCACATAGTAGGCACGCACGTATTCAAATGGTTCATTGTTATCGAGGTGAGAAATTTGGCTTCTCATCACGACTGCATCCCCTTTTTTGAAATCCAAAAGGCGGGCAATTTCTTCATTAGCGACACTTGCACCAATACGTTGTTCAACGTGGCCGAAAGTCACGTGACCCTTGTTCTCTAATGTTTCATAAAGTGATTTAGTAATTTCATCTTTAGAGTAGTGTTTGATTAATTTTTCGGGAATACTTGCGACTTCGTAACAGATTGGAACATCGTCCGCGAAACGAACACGTTCCATCCGTAAAACAAGTTCCCCATCATCGAGTTGCAATTTTTCAATCTCGCTTGATGAAGGTTGAATAATTCGGTAAGAAATAGTCTTACTTGAAGGTGTTTTCCCTTGGGAATGCATCAATTCAGTAAAGCCCATGATGCCGCTGACTTTTTCTTGGACTTTTTGGGAAGCGACGTAAGTACCAGATCCGAGTCTTCTTTCCAAAATTCCCTCGTCCTCAAGCGTTTTGATTGCTTGACGCAAAGTCATCCGGCTGACGTTAAAGTCTTCGGACAGTTGGCGTTCAGCGGGTATTCTTTCGCCCACATTCCACCGTTGATTTTCAATATCCTTCTTAATCTTATTATGAATTTGGATATACATTGGTTCTTGCATGTTAACACTCCTCAAATTGACGTTGTGTTCATTATATTATAATTAGACCAAAAAACAAAAAGAAATAGACTAATAATGATTAAATTGGGTTAAAATATCGATATTAAGCAATTTCAAAAAATTCAAACTAGGATAAAAGAGGAGATTTTATGACTTACCAAATTATCGGAACTTGGAGAATGTCGACTGAGGGCGTTGGCCTAGCGCAAAAAGCACTCGTAAATGGTCTATCAAAAACGGCAGCATTAATTGAAGCCATCAAGAACGTTGAAGACAACCCGAATTTTGGTTCAGTGGGTTTTGGCGGCTTACCCAATAAAAACGGCCAGGTGCAACTAGACGCCGGTTTTATGGACGGCAATAATTTTAATGTAGGTGCAGTTGCTGGCTCAGAAAAAATCAAGAATCCTATCGAAGTCGCCGTTCAACTAGCAAACGAATCGGCCAATAACTTTTTGATTGGCTATGGGGCTGATGAATACGCCAAAGAACATGGCTTTTCCTTCCGGGATAATCTTACGGAGAACGCAACGAAACGTTACCTCGCCCGCAAGAAACAGGTGGAAGAAGAAGACATCAAGCCGTACGACGGCCACGATACGGTCGGTGTTATTATCCAAGATGACCAGAAGGAAATTGTGGTCGGAACTTCGACTTCGGGATTATTCATGAAGGAACCAGGCCGTGTGGGCGATTCTCCGATGCCCGGAAATGGCTATTACGCGATTAGCGGTGTGGGTGCGGCTGCAGCAACTGGCATGGGCGAAGATATCATGAAAGGCGCTTTGAGCTACCAGACCGTGCAAAATATGGCAAACGGGATGGATGCCCAGACGGCTGTGCAAACTGCCGGTGAGTCTTTCGTCGACTTATTCCAGCAACAAAGCGGTTCTTTACCCCGTGAAATCTCGCTCATCGCACTAGATGCAAGTGGTAATTTCGGCGTTTACACGAATGTCCAATTCTACTTTGCGCTCGCGAGTGACAAAACCGAGCTTTCACTTTACTCGATTAAACCCAACAATGATTTAAGTGGCGAACCTTACATTTATGAAAAAGCGGATTTAGCAAATATCCCAGCAGATTGGGAATAGTTAGGTCAGATTTACTGAAATATAAAATTGAAGACAAAAAAAGAGGTAGGACAGATGTCCTACCTCTTTTAGCTATTGGGTTAGCTGGATTCGAACCAGCGCATGACGGGATCAAAACCCGTTGCCTTACCGCTTGGCTATAACCCAATAAATGGAGGAGAGTGGATTCGAACCACCGAACCCGAAGGAGCGGATTTACAGTCCG
>CAMJXI010000034.1 GCA_946409675.1 uncultured Lactobacillus sp.
TCAACGGAATCAATTGGGCCACCGTTTGTTTAATGGCTAATTGTTGCGCTTTTGCACTTGGGTCTTTCGTTAAAATAGCGTTGCCACCTAACGCGACCACAATTCTTCGCTTACTCATAAGCAATACTTCCTTCTTTAAATCTTTGGCACAAACAAGTTGCCCAATGTAGCAGCCATGATTGCTTTGATAGAGTGCATTCTGTTTTCTGCTTCCTCAAATTGACGAGCATATTGTGAATTGAACACTTCATCGGTAACTTCCATTTCGGTGATGCCATATTTTTCTTCAACGTCTTGGCCGTATTCCGTCTGTGTGTCGTGGAATGCTGGCAAGCAGTGTAAGAAGATCAACTTGTCTGCTGGTGTACCAGAAAGTTTGAACATCTCCATATTCACTTGATATGGTTTCAACAATTTAACGCGTTCTTCCCAGTTAGTTTCGCCCATTGAAACCCAAACATCGGTGTAGATGACGTTGGTGTCTTTAACAGCTGTTTCAATGTCGTCTGTCACTAAGAGTTCTGCTCCAGTTTGGTCGGCAAATTTTTGGGCAATGGCCATTACTTCTGGACTGGTATGTAATTCTTGTGGTGCCAAAATCCGGCAGTTAACACCAAGCATTGCGCTGGCAACTAAGAGACTGTTAGCAACGTTGTTGCGCCCATCACCGACGAAAGTCAGGTTCAGGCCTTTCAGGTAGCCAAAATTCTCTTTGACAGTCATAAAGTCCGCAATCATTTGGGTTGGGTGCCAATCATCGGTCAAACCGTTCCAAACTGGAACACCTGCATATTTTGCAAGAGCTTCTGCGTTAGCATGTGAGAAACCACGGAATTCAATTCCGTCAAACATACTTCCAAGAACCTTAGCAGTATCTGCCACAGATTCTTTCTTACCAAGTTGAATATCGTTTGATCCTAAGAATTCAGGATGTGCTCCCAAATCAATTGATGCTGTGGTAAAGGCTGATCTAGTTCTGGTTGAAGTTTTTTCAAAAAGAAGTGCGATATTTTTTCCTTCCAAATAGTGATGGGAAATATTATTCTTTTTGAGATATTTTAAATGCAGACTGAAATCGACTAAGAACTCAATTTCTTCTGGTGTAAAATCTTTGACAGCTAAAAAACTCCGTCCTTGAAAATGGGATTGTTCAAACTTTTCTAAAACCATGGTACTTTCCTCCAAAAAATTTATAGGTCTTCACGAACTAATGGCATGCTCATGCATCTTGGACCCCCACGACCACGAGATAATTCACTTGAAGAAATCTCGATCACGTCTAGTCCGTGTTCGCGCAAGAGTGCGTTAGAAACGTAGTTCCGGTTATATGTGACAACTTGTCCTGGTGCGATTGCTAAGGTGTTTGAACCATCGTTCCATTGTTCACGGCCGGCAATAATTGGATCACCGTTACCAGTTGGAATCAAGTCAAGTTCGCTCAAGCCTAAGTTTGCTTTCAAAACAGCTTCTAAGTTTTGGTCATGTTTCATGCTGAAACCATCAGCGTTGTTTGCGGGATGCAAGGTGAAGGTATCGATTTTACCACCAGCACCTAAAATTCCTGGATGAACAGTAAATTGATCTTTGTTAATCATGGTGAACACTGTGTCCAAGTGCATCATTGCGTGGTTATGCGGAATCTTAATCGCGACAACTGTGTCAAAACCACTCTCTTTGAATAAGTTGCGTGAAATGTCTTGAATTGCATTAGCTGAAGTACGTTGAGATACCCCAATTGCCATTACGTGGTTGTTCAAGATTAATTCGTCGCCACCTTCGATGCGGGTTGCGTGATTACGGTCGCGCCAAACATGGAGACCATGGTTAGCAAAGTTTGGATGGTAATCAATGATTGTTTCCATGAAATATGACTCTCTTTGACGTGCAGCAAAGGTCATGTGGTTGATGCTTAAGCCATCACCGATTGCAGCAGCAGGATCACGGGTAAAGTAGAAGTTTGGCATTGGATCCATGTAGAATGGATAGTCGCTATCTTCTGAGGCACTGATTAAGTCAGTTGGTGTAAATTCGATTTCGTGTTTTCTGACACCTGAGATAATCTTTTGGACCATATCCTTAGTATTGAAATGTAATAAGTATTCGCGCAATGCTTGCCGAACTGAGCCAGTCTTATAGCCACTTTCGTTTAGCATGACATCGACAAATTGTTCTTTTTGATTGCCGGCATCAATTGCTTCAGCAGTCAAATCTTCAACGTAAAGTACTTCGGCACCGTGGCTGCGTAAGACGTCTGCAAATTCGTCGTGCTCTTGTTGTGCGATTGGTAGATATGGAATATCGTCAAATAAAAGTCGACCCATCATGTCTGGTGTGAAATTTTCAATTTCGGTACCAGGTCTCTTCAACATGACTGATTTCAATTTCCCAATTTCTGAATAGTTATGTATAGGTGAATTCATTTTCATTTACCTCCCTTTAATCTATAAATCCATCATAAAGAAAACGTTTTCAGTTCGAGGTGTGCTAGTTCGCAAAATAAATGAGAAGTTTTTCGCATTTACACGTTATTAAATGAAAAATCAGCCAAAAAACAAAAAAACCAGTAGCAAATTGCTACTGGTCTAGTCCGAAAAATATTTAGTTTAGCCCGCCAAACGCTCGCAACATGGCAGTGTGAAGTGGAACTCGTGTAAAAAGTTAAAGTGTTTATTCTGGTAAGTCAAAGAGTGGTCTAGGACAAGATTATTGACTACGGTCGTCGCCGTTTCTCTGCTCGTCGCACTCACTTCCGCCAATTCCGTCAGGGAAATTGGATAGGAAACGTAGGTGCTCCCATTTTTGTTCTTAGAACCAAGTACCTGCCCGAAAACTTCTAGGGCATGTTGCACGCGGTCGACGGCCGAAGAAGTTACCATGATCTGAAGTATGCTTTGATTGTAATTAATCAACTCACTCATTCTCTTGACGATGGTCATCATCGCATACGCATTTTGGCAAACAGAGCATTCGAAGTCCTTCATTGCCATGACAATGACGGTAACTGGGGTTAAACACACAATTGAATAAGGATACTCTTCGAGTGAGAAGAGCCCCGCATATGGTAGACCTGTGTTTGTATTGATGTATTCGTAGTAGTTGTTTTCGCCGTCGATGTCGTAGCGCTCGGTCCGCATGACACCGGCTATCAAGAAGAAGAACTTACTGCGTGGGTCGCCTTGCTCAGCGACCATTTGGCCCTTGTTATATTCCTTGATATGCATGTGTTGTGCGATTTTGCCAAACTGCTCATCTGAAAGCGCACAAAAACCTGGCTGATTTCTGAAAATTTCGATAATTGAGTTAGGATCTTTTATTTTAGTCATGCGACACCACCATCTAGCAACAACGAGTGTTTATATCGTATTTGTGCAATTCTTCACTACCCAACAAAAAAATAGTTTACCTTAATTAAAAGTATAAACTATTTAATATGATTTGTATAATATTTGTGTGTGAGATGAGAAATTATTTTTAAAACTTATTCTTTAAAAACTAATGCCGCCAATGACTAATTGGTAGACTGCGTAGATGGCAAGGACGACGAAGACGATTGCTACACCGGCTTCAATCGGTGAAAAGACCTTGTCTACTTTGTTCTCTTTCTTTTGCATATAGATGTAAACTGGCACACCTGCAGCGAACAGAATCATCATCAGGAGGAGGAAATCAAATCCTGTCGCATAGAGAAGCCAGAGTGCATAAATGCTTGAGACTAATCCCACAATCAGGTTGATTGTGCGACCCTTAACGGCTTTTGTTTCATGCATAGAGTATTTCAGTTGATAGAATGCACTGAATGCATAAGGTACCAGGATGGCTGCACTGGCGATTGAATAGAAGAAGTTGTAGGCAGAAGCTGTAATCAGATATGAGAACATGAAGATTTCTACCCAGATGTTGGTGAAGACCAAGGAGTTAATTGGTGCACCGTTCTTGTTTTCTTTCGCGAACCATTTAGGGAAGGTCCCAGTTTTGGCAGCTTCATAAGGAAGTTGCCCGGCGAACATCGTCCAGGAGAGCCATGCTCCAATAACCGAGATGATCAAGCCGATATTAACAAGTACTGCGCCCCATTCACCAACAACGCTCTTAAGCAATTCTGCCATTGCTGGTTGGCCTAAGTTTGCAAGCCCCGCTCTCTTCATTACCCCGAGTGAGAGCAAAGTGATTAACATGTAAATCAAGATAATGGTGATAATTCCAAGAACTGTTGCCTTACCGATATCAGATCTCTTCTTTGCGCGGCCTGAGAAAACAACCGCTCCTTCAATTCCGATAAATACCCAAACGGTTACGAGCATGGTGCCCCGAACTTGTTCCATGACGTTGGCAAATTCGAATCCGCCTGAAGGTGTGTACCAGAAGCCGTGTGAGAAGACATCTAGTTTGAAGGCAATGAGCATCACAACTAAGAATAAGAAGATGGGAATTAACTTAGCAATCGTGATGATGGTGTTCACAAACGATGCCGATTCGATTCCCTTCAAGATCATGAAGTGACATGCCCACAAAATAACGCTGGCTGCGACAATTGACCAGATGTTTTGGCCATCGCCGAAGATTGGGAAAAAGTAGCCCACCGCACTCATTAAGAGTGTCGCATAGCCGACGTTTCCAAGCCAAGCACTGAGCCAGTAGCCCCATGCCGAGTTGAAACCCATATACTTACCAAAACCCGCTTCAGCATAGCTGTATACCCCTGCATCGAGATCTGGGCGTTTCATCGTGAGGTTTTGGAAACTTAATGCTAAGGAAATCATCCCAATCGCGGTGATCACCCAGCCAATGATAATTGCACCAGAACCAGCTGAAGCTGCCATATCGTGCATTAAGTTGAAGACCCCACCACCGATGATGGATCCGACAACTAAGGCAGTTAATTCTAAGAGTCCCAGTTTACCTTTCGTTCGTCCTGACATTTTGTTCTCCCCCTTTCAAAGAGAAGTTACTGCGTAATGATTGTACCGGACTCGTTTTGTAAGAAATCACCAATGTTCTCGAGGCTCGTGATAACCGCCCGATTAGTTGTCCTTTCCTCCACGAAATTGATACAAGCTTCTACTTTTGGCAGCATCGACCCTGCTGCAAATTCTGCATTTTCCACGTGTTGCTTTAGTTCTTCAACGCTCACTTTGGTCAGTGATTTTTGTTCCGGGGTGTTGTACCCTACAAAAACGTTTGGTACAGCGGTTAGAACAATTAATAAGTCAGCGTCGATTTGGTTGGCGAGCGTTGCGGAAGCAAAATCCTTATCGATTACCGCTTCGCGTCCCTCAAAGCCAAATTCTTTAGAAACGACCGGAACTCCGCCCCCACCGGCTGCAATTGGTATCACACCGGCTGCCAGTAGGTTCGAAACGATGCTCGCTTCAACTACTTCGACAGGCTTGGGGGATGCAACGACCCGGCGGTAACCGCGCCCTGCATCTTCGACGAAGGTGAATTCAGGATGTTCTTCCTGGAGGCGTTTGGCCTGAGCTTCGTCGTAGAATGGTCCGATTGGTTTCGTTGGTTTTGTAAACGAAGGATCAGACTCGTGCACTTCCACCTGGGTCACCAGTGACACCACTGGTTTATAGATACCCTCTTTTTCTAACGCCTCGTTGAAGGCATTTTGGAGCCAGTAGCCGATACTTCCTTCGGTCATGGCCACTGCAGTGTCGAGCGGCATCTCTGGATTTTTAACACTGGCTGCGGCACTCATCTGTAATAAGAGGTTGCCGACTTGCGGACCGTTTCCGTGGGTAATTACGAGCTGATCGCCATTCTTCACAAATTCCATCAAGTAATTAACAGTTTCACGGATTGCTGCTTGTTGTGCTTGGGCGCTTGGGTCTTTGCTTAAAATGGCATTACCTCCAAGTGCCACCACGATTCGTCTATTTTTCATGATTGCCACCATTTTCGTTAAACTTTAGGAACGAACAGATTTCCTAAAGTGGCTGCCATAATTGCTTTGATTGAGTGCATCCGATTCTCTGCTTCATCGAATTGACGGGCATATTTCGAATTGAATACTTCGTCGCTGACTTCCATTTCTGTGATACCGTATTTCTCGAAGATTTCTTCGCCATATTCGGTTTTTGTATCATGAAATGCTGGTAAGCAGTGGAGGAAGATCAGTTCGTTTTCAGGAGTTCCTGAGAGTTTAATCATGTCCATGTTTACTTGGTATGGTTTCAAGAGGTTCACTCTTTCTTCCCAGTTGGACTCGCCCATCGATACCCAAACGTCGGTGTAAATTACGTTGGTGTTCTTTACGGCCACTTCCATATCATCAGTGATTAATAACTCTGCGCCAGTTTGATCGGCAAATTTTTGGGCAATTGCTAATACTTCCGGTGTTGTTTGGAGCGCTTTTGGTGCCAAAATTCGTGCGTTAACACCAAGCATTGCGCTTGCTACGAGTAAACTATTTGCGACATTGTTCCGACCGTCACCAACAAAAGTAAGGTTCAATCCTTTTAGATAGCCAAAATTTTCTTTGATAGTCATAAAGTCTGCAATCATTTGAGTTGGGTGCCAATCATCCGTCAAGCCATTCCAAACCGGCACGCCAGCATATTTTGCGAGGTCCTCAACATTTTGGTGGAGGAATCCTCTAAATTCCAAGCCATCAAACATGCTCCCCAATACTTTAGCTGTGTCTTCCACAGATTCTTTCTTGCCGAGTTGGATATCGTTTGAGCCCATGAATTCTGGGTGTGCACCGAGATCGATTGCGGCTGTCGTGAAGGCTGCCCGCGTTCTAGTCGATGTTTTCTCAAATAACAGTGCAATATTCTTACCTGCTAGATAGTGGTGCGGAATATTGTGTTTTTTCAGATATTTCAGGTGGAGACTGAAATCAATCAGATATTCGATCTCCTCTGGGGCAAAATCCTTTACTGCAAGGAAACTTTTGCCTTGAAAGTGTGATTGTTCAAATTTTTTGGTGTCCATTAGTGGTTCCTCCTTTTTATTAAATGTCTTCTCTAATCAGTGGCATACTCATACATCTTGGACCGCCGCGACCACGTGAGAGTTCGCTTGAAGCAATCTCTAACACGTCAAGTCCGTGGTCACGCAAGAGTTGGTTTGAAACGTAGTTGCGGTTATAGGTAACTACTTGGCCTGGTGCAATTGCCAAGGTGTTTGAGCCGTCATTCCATTGTTCACGTCCTGCGATGATTGGGTCGCCATTCCCGGTTGGAATCAAGTCGAGTTCCGAGAGTCCGAGGTTAGATTTCAATACAGCTTCTAAATTACGATCGTGTTCCATCATGAAACCGTCGGTATTTTTTGCTGGGTGAAGCGTGAAAGTATCAATCTCACCTCCGTGACCTAGAATTCCTGGGTGGACCGTGAACTGGTCGTGGTTGATCATTGTAAACACGGTGTCCAGATGCATCATTGCGTGGTTATGCGGAATTTTGATCCCAATTACTGTATCAAAGCCGCTGTTATTCGTAAACAAGTTGCGTGAGATATCTTCGATAGCTTGGGCACTCGTTCTTTGTGAGATACCGATTGCCATCACGTGGTTGTTCAAGACTAATTCGTCCCCGCCTTCGATGCGAGTTGCGTGATTACGCGAACGCCAAACGTTTAAGCCTTGGTTCACAAATTTAGGATGGTTATTGATAATGGTCTCCATGAAGTATGATTTGCGTTGCCGTGCTGCATAAGTCATGTGGTTGATGCTCAAGCCATTTCCAATGGAAGCAGCTGGATCTCTCGTGAAATAGAAGTTGGGCATCGGATCCATGTAGAAAACATAATCCTCGTCGCCAGATGCGCTAACTAAATCACTTGGTGTGAAGTCAATTTCGTGTTTTCTGACCCCTGCGATAATTTTATCGACCATGTCTTGGGTCTCAAAGTGTAAGAGATATTCTTTCAGAGCGTCCCGAATTGATCCGCGAGTGTAGCCACTCTCATCAAGCATGACGTCAACGAATTTTTCTTTGACACCGCCGGCATCGATTGCTTCTGCCGTTAATGTCTCAACGTACAAGGTTTCAGCACCGTGATCTTGCAAAAGTTTTGCAAATTCATCGTGTTCTGCTTGTGCGATTGGCAGATATGGGATGTCGTCAAACAAAAGTCGTGTCATCATGTCCGGAGTGAAGTTTTCGATTTCAACACCGGGACGTTTTAACATGACTGATTTCAATTTTCCGATTTCTGAAAAGATGTGGATTGGTGAACTCATAATAGTATTACCTCCCTTTAATTTATAAGTTAAGTTTAATCTAAACGATTAGAACCATGTGTGGCAGATTTTTCAATTAAAGTGAGAAATTTTTGGCACTTTTTACTATTTTTCCAAAAAAAAAGACTCCATTGCTGACACAGCAAGGAGTCTTGGTACTATTTACATATTTGCTTCAATCCACTGCCAGAATTCTTCGACATGGAATTTAGTTTCGGCACTGAAGGTTAAGAAGGTCACGTTAGGATCAGAGAGATCCAATTCAGACTTCATATTCTTCAATACTTTATTGTGTTGGCTTGGTTTAATCTTATCAATCTTAGTAGCTACCACCAAAATTGGCTTCCCAATATATTGGGCGTATTCAAACATAATCTTGTCGTCTTCGGTTGGTAAGTGACGTGAGTCAACGAGTAAAACCATCCCACGCAGTTGTTTTCTCGTGGTTAAGTAGCCCTCAATCATCACGCCAAATTCTTCGCGTTGTTTCTTCGAAACCTTTGCGTAACCGTAACCGGGGACGTCGACGAAATAAAAAGCATCATTAATATGATAGAAGTTTAAAGTCTGCGTCTTACCAGGTGAGCTTGAAGTACGCGCTAATTTTCTGCGGTTCAAAATTGCGTTGATTAAACTTGATTTACCGACGTTTGATCTGCCTGCAAGGGCAAATTCCGGTTTGTCGTCTTCTGGATATTGATGTGCTTTAACCGCACTCATCACCATCTCGGCACTGTTAATTTTCATTTATGAAGCCTCTTCATCGGACTTTTTGGTCCTAAGGACAACTTCAGCCGGTTTTTTCTTTTCTACAACAGGTTTAGTAATCACAACTTTTTCAATTGCGGGATTACTTGGAGTTTCGTACATTACTTCCATCATGCTATCTTCGATGATTGAGCGCAGGCCACGGGCACCAGTATCACGTTCGATTGCGATATGGGCGATTTCGTGGAGTGCTTCATCGGTGAAGTGTAATTTCACGCCATCGAGTTCGAGCAACTTAGAATATTGTTTAACTAAGGCATTTTTAGGTTTAGTCAAAATATTGACTAAGTCTTGCTCAGTTAACTTATCAAGGGTCGTGATGATTGGAATACGCCCGATAAATTCGGGAATCAAACCAAACTTCATCAAGTCGGTTGGAATCAAATTACGCGTCCATTCTTCACGGTTAACCTTGGCTTCGTCTTCTTGACCACCAAAACCGATTGTCTTCTCGCCTAAACGGTTCTTAACGATGGTTTCGATGCCATCAAAAGCACCACCAACGATGAAGAGAATGTTGGTTGTGTCAATTTGAATCATTTCTTGTTGCGGATGCTTACGACCACCCTGTGGTGGAACATTGGAGATCGGAAGAGCGTCGTGTAGGGAAAGAGTGTAGATCTCGGTG
>CAMJXI010000035.1 GCA_946409675.1 uncultured Lactobacillus sp.
TAACCTTTTCATTATTATTTAAAGCTTTTTGTGCTATACACACCAACATTTTTTAAAATTTCCTTAGAATAGAATAACAAAAAATAAAATTATCACAATTTCAAATTTTAGACAATAAAAAAAGACATCCCACGGATGTCTTTTCACATTCAAAATCGTCTTCTAATACTAATCCATTACCATATAGCAATTTTTCCACTATATTTGTTCAAAATACATCGGGAAAGTTATCTTAAATTGACTCCCGCTGCCTTCCACAGATTCTACCGCAATTGTTCCGTTATAACTCTCAATTAATTTCTTCGCAATCGGTAATCCTAATCCATTTCCGCCTTTTTCGCGAGTTCTTGCCTTATCAACTCGATAGAAGCGACTAAAGATCTTATCCACTTCTTTAGAGGAAATACCCTCACCGAAGTCTTGCACCGACATATGGAATTCCAAAAGGTCAGACGACACCGAAACAATTACTTCTTTTCGATCCGTCGAATACTTAATCGCATTATCCAGCAGAATAATCAAAATTTGTTCCAAATGGTTCCGATAGATTTTCACCAGGGTATCTGTCTTCAAGTCGTTATCCAACTTAATCTTGAAGTCTGGGTGCACCAATTGTAAGTTCTCGACAACCTGCTCAACTACTGAATTAACCTTCGTCACTTCGTCTGGATACAAAATTTCAATCTGTTCTGCTCTTGTTAAATCAAGCATCTCTTGAATTAAATGCTTCATTCGGCTAATCTCTTGCACCGACGCATTAATTGACTCATCGAGTACTTGCGGATCGTCCTTGCCCCAGCGTTGCAACAAGTTCAAGTGTCCCTCAATTACCGCAACCGGAGTCCGCAGTTCATGGGAGACATCCTCCACAAATCGCTTTTGTTGATCAATATAGCCTTGCATCCGATCCAGCATTTGGTTAAACGTCGTCGTCAAATCACTCAACTCATCGTTGGTGTTTAATTCTGGGATTCTGTCCGTTGCTTCCGGAGCATCGTCAACTTCCTTAGCAACCTTACTCATCAACTTAATTGGACGCAAGATTGATCGAACAATCGCATAACTAATCAATATTGTTAGCAGGATGGCAACTAGGGCTATCCCAAACATCCAGTTTCTTAGTTGTGACAAAACAGCGTTGTAATCATTCATCTGGTTTTGCACAACCACATAACCCGTTACCTTGCCTGTCTTGTCCGACACGATTGCTTGTGAAATCGTTAAGTGGGTCTTCCCCTTCTTCGTCTCTAACGAAGTCTTTTCTTTCTCAAGGAAGTTGTACTCGTCATCGATCGTCCGGGTCGCAAAGACCACTTCGTGCTTCCGGTTAAAGACCATCATCGCAAGATCGGGTCTCGTCAAGCTACTAAATGAAGAATCAGAGAACATCTCATCTTCCTTTTCACCTGAGCTGACCTCACTTCTTGCTGTACCCTCAATCTTGGCTTTGGTTGCCGGACTAAAAGTCGTTACAACGTTGGTTACCGTGAGCTCCTTATCAATCGTACTCAAGTTCTTGCTCACTAGGTCTACCGTATTGCGTGTGATCTTTTGTTCTTGGCCCATCAACTGATTCGAAATTAAAAAGTAGATGACAACCGAGAAGACCAAAAAAGACACAGTAATAGTTAAAGCGACTAAGCTTAACCACTTAGTCGCTACCGAGATGTATCGTTTTTTTTGTTTTTTTTCGCGTGGCAATTTATTTGTTTTCTTCCCCATTGTCATCAGTCCTCATAACATATCCTGTACCACGAATTGTTTTAATGTATGAAGCTTTGCCTGGTACATCAATCTTGTTTCTCAAATAACGGACATATACTTCAACAACGTTAGTTTCAATCTTAGATTCAGGTCCCCAAATCTTGTTGAGTAATTGTTCTCTTGAGACAACATTATTTTCGTTTTCAATCAAAGTCATCAACAAGTTGTATTCACGCTTTGTGAGGTCAACTGTCTTATCTCCGCGACGAACCATTCTGTTGCTGGTTTCAATAGTTAAGTCCTTGAACTTCAAGACTTTTTGTTGGGTAACCTTAGCTGAAGACTGTGCTTCTTCGATCTCCACACGACGTAATACCGCGCGTAATCTTGCCAAAAGTTCCTCAATCGCAAATGGTTTCACGATGTAGTCATCAGCCCCATGATCAAGACCAGATACGCGGTCAATAACTGAATCACGTGCGGTCATCATGATGATTGGAGTTGTTTTCACAGCGCGTACCCGACGTGCAATTTCCAAGCCATTCAATTCTGGTAACATCAAGTCTAACAAAATAGCATCGAATTTTTGGTCCAATGCAATTTCAAGTCCGCGACGGCCATTATGCTCAACCACCGTTTCGTAACTTTCATGTTGTAGTTCAAGTTCGACGAAGCGAGCTAAGTTCTTTTCATCTTCAATAATTAATATTTTACTCATAAGTATTTTGCTTTCTCAGTCTTCTATTTGATTAGTTAACGTTTTAATCCGACATTAACTTTATTCTAACATAAATTAGAAAATTATGAATTATTCACACAAAAAAAAGTTGCCTATGACAACTTTTTTAATGTAGCTTTACAATCTAGCCCTGTAATTATAGCAAATTATTGTTCTTGATACCATGAATAATGAAAAATTCCTTCGCGGTCATTTCTTTCATAAGTATGTGCACCGAAGTAATCACGTTGTGCTTGGATGATATTTGCAGGGACAACTTCTGCACGGTATGAGTCGAAGTAACTAATTGCGGCACTAAATGAAGGAGTTGGGATACCAGCTTGAATAGCAATACTCAAGACGTTACGAACTGATTCTTGATATTTATTAGCGATATTTGCAAAGTATTGGTCTAACAACAAGTTAGTCAAATCTGCATCATTGTCGAATGCGTCAGTAATCTTTTGCAAGAATTGTGCACGGATGATACAGCCGGCACGCCAGATGCTAGCAATCTTACCGAAATCAAGTTTCCAGTCATAGTTAGTTGAAGCAACCTTCATTTGTTCAAATCCTTGCGCATAGCTCATGATTTTGCTGAAGTAAAGTGCTTGTTCAACTTGGGCAATCACTGCTTTTTTATCAAGTTTAGAAGCGTCGAACTTAGGACCGATTAAGACCTTAGATGCTTCGATTCTTTCGTCCTTGAAGGTGGAAATGTAACGAGCATAAACGGCTTCTGTAATTAATGATTGTGAGACACCGATTTCAAGTGCGTTTTGTGAACTCCACTTACCAGTACCCTTGTTACCAGCTTTATCCATGATCTTATCAACGATTGGTTCGCCAGAGCCAAGATCGTCTTTTCTAGTCAAGATGTCAGCGGTAATTTCCATCAAGTAACTTTCGAGTTCGCCCTTGTTCCATTCTGAGAATGTTTCAGCGATTTCGTCCGTTGAAAGTCCCAAGACGTTACGTAAGATGTTGTAACTTTCTGAGATTAACTCCATATCACCATATTCGATTCCGTTATGGACCATCTTCACATAGTGACCGGCACCATTAGCACCGATATAGGTCACACAAGGAGCACCATCAGCTGGTGCCTTAGCAGACATTTTTTCCAAAATTGGAGCAACCAAATCATAAGCTTCTTTTTGGCCACCGGGCATCATTGAAGGACCTTCTAATGCGCCGAGTTCACCACCAGAAACGCCCATACCGATGAAGTTGATTCCTGATTCATCAAGTTTTTTGTTGCGACGAACAGTATCTTCAAAGTATGTGTTACCACCATCGATCAAGACATCACCCTTATCAAGTAAAGGAATGAGTTGTTCGATAACAGCATCGGTACCAGCACCAGCTTGGACCATCATGATAATCCGACGAGGTTTTTCAAGGCTCTTCACGAAGTCTTCGATTGTATAACTTGGCACGAATTTCTTTTCGCTATGATCTTTGACAACTTGTTCTGTCTTTGAACCAGTTCGGTTGTAGATACCAACTGTGTATCCGCGACTCTCAATATTTAAAGCTAAGTTCTTGCCCATTACGGCCATTCCAATAACACCAATTTGTGGTTGTTCCATTTTTGAATCCTCCATTAATTATCGTTTCTAATATTACTTAATTAATCTAAATCATCATCATTGTCAGGTGTGTCTAACAAAGCCTTTAATTTGGCTAATTCAGGGTTCATCACAGGTTCTGCTTCTTTTTTCTTGAAGTCAGATTCGCTGATTACTTCCCAGTTCTTACCTTGTGGCATTTGATTTTCGTTCTTCTCTGCCTCGGTCAAAACAACCATCGGAATTTGCAACAAGATGTGGTCTTCCACCGCCGTTTGCAAATCAATCGTGTCACCTTCAATTTCAATGATGGTATCGATTGCTTCCTGGTCTTCTTCACTAGGCACTTCTTTAGTATAACCCTCTAAAAACTTAAAGTCTTGGTGTAATTCCACGGGTGCAAGTGAACGAGAACTAGGAACGACGATGTCGGCTTCGACGCGGAGTTGCGCTAAAACAAACGGCTTATCATAGACTAATTGACCAGTCACAACCGCTTTTTTAACCTCGATAATTAAATCGCCAGCGCGATCATAAAATTCTTGGCCAAAAGTTGCTAACTCGTCTAATTCTGTTAGCTGCGAGTTTTTGTCAGCTAATTGGTTAAAACTAATTTTTAACATTATTTCACCTCGATTGGCTTACGGCCAAAATTCTGATTTGTTTTCGTTAATTGTTCAAAGAACCGGTCGGTCCTCACTTGGAGTTTCAAGTCGCCCTTGTTACCAAGTTTAGCATCAACCTTGCTGTAAACCGGTAAGGTAAACTTCTTGCGGTTTTTCTTGAGGTACTTCTGCCCTGTTTTCGTGTAGCCCAACAAGAAGAGGTAGGGATTTGCACTAGCCAACTCGATTTGTTGTTGAGTTAAGTTTAAGACGGTGTACAAGGCCACGCGCCGCAATCTAGCGTAAGTGTAGCGCTTCGATTTGATTTGGCGTAAGAAGTCTGTGAAGCTCTCACTCGTCAAAATCTCACTTTGCATCTTATATTGTAATCCCTCATTCATCTGGTAGACCACTTCGAGCTCTTCTGGTGTACTGCTGAACAAGCGGTAGATTAAAAAGTCGTACATCATATTCCAAGTGGGCAAGACGTTAACCATTGCGAGATCGTGTAATTCACCTGGCGGAATCCACTCGGCTAACTCATGCGTGACCCCACGTTGTAAGATGTAGTTCCTAATCGTTGAAGCACTCATTACCAAGTTATCGTCGACTAATTCTTGCTCGTGATCTTGGCCGATTCGTTGCACCGGATGCAAGGTAAACGGATTACCTAACTTCGTGTTAGCCACCGCATAAGCAAGTGCCAGCATTAAGTTTGGTTGGTTCACTTCCTGGCCAATTTCGTTTGCGACCATCTGGTTGTATTGCGTAGCATAAGTTTGCGTGTAATCGTTGAAATCGACCTTGTTGGATTTGATGTTAGCGAGTTTCTCACCCAAATAATCGAAGTTCAGGGTCTCATCTTCCGCCCCGAAAACGAGGTCGGTCACTCCAGCTGCCTGGAGCAACTTCATCGCCCCTTCCGCAAAGATATCTGCTGGTTGGACGGCAAAGTTAAAGGGTAGTTCAAAAACCACATCGGCCCCACTGGTCAATGCGGCTTTGGCCCGCACCCACTTATCTAGGATGGCCACGTCGCCTCGTTGCACGAAGTTCCCCGCCATCACGACGATGATGGGGTCTTCTTTGGCAATTAACCGGGCTTGATTAAGCAAAAATTCGTGGCCGCTATGAAACGGATTAAATTCCGCGATAACACCGACAACAGTCATTATTCAACCTTCTCACATTCAAAGAACCAACGCTGACCTTTAGTCTCATCAAGTTGATCCGTAAAGTCACTCGTCACGCTGACTAGTTTGAATCCAGCCTGTTCAATCAACTTTTTGTATGTAGCAAGTGGATAAGTACGTTCCTTATGAATCTCTTCATAACCTTGATATTGGCCATCGTTTGCTTCGCTGGGCACAAAAATCTGGAGGTCGTGTTCAATACTATGTTCCACTTCGCCTTCGAAACTCTTCCAAACAAACGTGTAGTCATCGTTGATTTCATTGAACATGTAATCTGGGAAAACCTCGTCCATTTGGTAGAGCGAATGCGCGTCAAACAAGAACTTACCGCCAACGGTAAGACTCTCGTAAGCATTCTTTAAGGTCTGGCTCAATTCTTCCTCGTTTGCCAGGTAACAAATCGAGTCGTCAAAACAGAGAATCGCATCATATGCACTGGGAAAACTAAAATAACGCATATCCATTTCAAAAAAAGTCACATCGTTTTTTGAAGCGGACATCCGGTCCATCGCAATTTGCAACATTTGGGGTGATAAATCAGAGACAGCAATTTCGTAGCCTTCTTGATCAAGCATCTGAGCCAAGTCACCGGCACCACTGGCAAGTTCTAAAATCTTGCCGGCTGGCTTAATTTTTGGCTGCACAAAATCAAACCACTTTTGGTAAAGGGCTTTGTCCATTAAGTCATCATAAACGATTGCAAATACTTGGTAGTTTTCCATACTAGTTTAAAATGCTTTCCAATTCTACTTCTGGTGCGTCTGACCAGAGTTTTTCTAAGCCGTAAAAATCACGGGCTTCTTCGGTAAAGACGTTCACAATGACGTCCTTAGTATCAATCAAAATCCAGTCGGAATCCTTGTTACCTTCAACTTTATAGTCCAAAGCGTTGGCATTCTTCAAGGCTTCGACCACACCATCAACGATGGCGTGTGCTTGACGATTAGAGTTACCATGCACGATTACTACGTAGTCTGATAAGAGGCTGATGCCTTGCATATCAAGGGCAAGCATGTTCTCACCTTTTTTATCATCAATTGCTTTAACGATTACATCTAATAATTCTTTACTTTTCAAAAAAATTCTCCTCATTTTATGACGCTAATATGTACTATTCGTACTGTTAATATCTGTCTTTAAATATCTAATTACTTTGTTTCACTCCGTAAACATTATAACTTGCTAAGGTTTTCGGGTAAACTTTGGCTTGATCTTCAATCAAGTAGGTTAACGTGTGGCGTAATTCAAAACCGACACCATCGTCCAAGCTCAAAGCAGTCTGACTACGGGCATCCTCGACGCCGGCAAACTTGCGTCCTGGTTCAATAAAGTCTGCTAGGAAAATCACCTTATCAAGCTCCGCCATGTTCGGTGAGCCCGTTGTGTGATTTCTAATCGCATTCAAGATTTGCTCATCATGGACATCAAGCTCTTTTTCAATAAAGTAGACCCCAACTACACCATGCCAGATTCCGCGATTCCAATTCAAGAGGTCTTGGTCAAAACCTTCTTCCTTGATGACGCGCACGTATTCTTCAACTGGAATTTCTTTTGCATAATCATGCAAGAAGCCGGCCACCTTAGCGCGTTCTACGTCTAATCCATAGTGTTTTGCTAGATCAACGGAAGTCTTTGCCGTCCGAACACAATGTGTGTAACGAAAGTCGCTCAAACGGTTCTTGGCCTTGTTGACCAGCTCTTCACTAGTTAAGGAACTAAAGGTGTTGGTAAATGAAATGTCATAGGAATTATCCAAGATAAAGCCCCTCTTTTTCGATGTATTCGATGACCTTGTCAGGCACCAAATACTTGATTGAACTGCCATGTCTAACTGAGTGTCTGATAAAAGTCGAGCTCAGCGAGATGAACGGTGCATCGACCCAAATTACTGGGTAATCACTTTTTTGAACAAAACCTGGTCGTTTGACTCCGACGAACTTAACTAATTCGACTAGTTCTTCTGGTTTGCGCCAATTCTTTAAGTCACTAATCATGTCACCGCCCGCGATGAAGTAGAAATTAATCTTCGGGTAGCGTTTTTTCAAGGCCTTGATGGTATCGATGGTATAACTCACACCACCGCGTAAGATTTCGATCATCTCCACCTTGAAGTGGGGATTGTCAGCGGTCGCAATCTTCAACATCTCGATGCGATCTTTAGCACTAATTGCATCTTTTCCTTGAATGTGTGGTGGAATATTATCCGGCACGAACCAAACTTCATCTAAATTGAGCTTGGAATAGACTTGTTCGGCCATGATTAAATGAGCCTGGTGAATGGGATTAAAAGTTCCACCCATTAGGCCCACGTTCTTTGGATAATCTGTTTGCTCAAGTTCAACTTGAGGCCTTACCTTCACATCTTGGACTGTTTTAACTGCGACTGCCATTTTGCACCCCTATTTGTTAGCTTTGAATAAACGATCAACGTGTGCAGATAAATCACGGTTCTTAGGTTCTTTAGCCTTCTTGTATAGTACAACGTTGCGGCCAATCTTTTGGACGAGTTCTACTCTTGGTTCTGCGCTCTGGAAGGCTGCGACGACTTCGTCCATCTCAGCTGCAGTGTTTTGCAAAAGTGAGATTTTCAAAAGTTCTGTTTTTTCAATTTCGTTCAAACTTTGTTTGACAACGGCATCAGTGATGCCTGCTTTACCAACTTGCATGCTGGCACGGTTCTTCATGGCCATGCTGCGTAAGTATTGTTTTTGTTTGCTATTTAACATTAAATAAGTGCCTTTCTAATTCCCAAACCAATCTTGTTTGGGGTGTATGTCTTCACGACGATATCCTTTGGAACTGTGATAAAGCCAATTCCACCAAAAATCAAATCGCTCTTGTCTCTGGGACGGAAAATTTGGCCAGACAATGCTGGAATATCTTCCATTTGGTCTTGACGTGGTGGCGTCAACAAGTCACCCACGTGTTTTTCGTAAAACGCATCGGCGTTTTCTGTCTTTGTCCGGTGAATATAGAGTTTCTGATCAGCGTACACGACAAAACTACTTGGTGCACCTTCCAGAAAATCAATCCGACCAAGGCCAGCAAGGAACAGGGTTTGACCCGGATTTAATTGGAAAGTCATTGGCTTCAAACGATTTTGTGGTGAAATCAATTCTAGTTGTTTAGCGTCCAAGTAATGAGCTAATTGGTTTTTCGACAAGATACCTGGTGTGTCAACAAGTGAGTTCCCTTCGTTTAAAGGAATCTCGATCTTATCCAAAGTAGTACCTGGGAAGCGTGAAGTGGTAATTAAATCTTTCACGTCGCCGAGTTCTTCAATAATGGCGTTAACCAAGGTTGATTTACCAACGTTAGTCGTCCCAACAAAGTAGATATCCTTCTTGCCGGCTTGGTTTCTCATGTAAGTTAACAAGTCATCGATATGTGCCTTTTTCTTAGCACTAATCAAGAAGATGTCTTGAGGGAAAAGACCGGCACGGTTAGCCTGTTGGCGAATCCAGTCCTTAACTTTTTTGGTGTTGGTATTTTGGGGGAATAAATCAATCTTATTTCCGACAATTACGAAGGGATTCTTACCAACGAAACGGGGCAATGATGAAATCAAGGAACCGTCGAAGTCGAAAATATCGACCACATTCACCACGAGGGCACGGGTTTCACTGATTGAAGTCAATAATCGCAAAAAATCGTCGTTATCTGTTTTCACAGGGACGATTTCGTTGTAATGGCGTAACCGGAAGCAACG
>CAMJXI010000036.1 GCA_946409675.1 uncultured Lactobacillus sp.
AGCGCGGGTCATAACTATACATACTATTAAAAGTACTAAAAGAAGAAACATGCCTTAGCTTCTTCGTAACCCACGTAACCTGGAGGAGAACCAATCAATTTAGAAATTGAATGCTTCTCCATGTACTCACTCATATCAAATCTAATCATTGAGTCAGCTGAACCAAAGAGTTGGTTTGCTAATTGCTTAGCAAGTTCAGTTTTACCAACACCGGTAGGTCCAACGAAGAGGAATGAACCAATAGGGCGTCCGGTCTTATTAAAGCCGACCCGGTTACGACGAATTGCTCGTGCAACCTTATCAACCGCTTCATCTTGGCCAATCAAGTGGGCCTTTAAGTCAGCACCGAGATTCTTCAATTGGTTTTGTTCTTGTTCTTTTAACTCGCCAACAGGAATGTTGGTTTTTTCTTCGACAATTTTTTCCATAATCTTTTCGGTGATTTGTGGAGTCTTATCGGGGTCGGTGTTTTGATCCTTCATCTTGTCGTATTTTTCGATTTGATCACGGTAGTAAGCCGCTTTTTCATAGTCTTCTTGTTTAAGTGAATCTTGTTTTAATTTTTCAGCTTCGTTGATGCGGTTCTTCAATGTTTCTGGATCGATTGAAGGAATCGTTAAGTTCATTCTTGAACCTGCTTCATCCAAAAGGTCGATGGCCTTGTCAGGTAAGAAACGGTCTTGAATATAACGAGCTGAGAGTTTTGCAGCACCATCAAGTGCTTCTTCAGTATATTTAACGTGATGGTAGTCTTCGTATCTCTTCTGTAAGCCGTGCAAAATTTGAATCGTTTCATCCACAGTTGGTTCTTCAACCGTTACGGGTTGTAAACGACGGGCAAGGGCAGAGTCCTTTTCGATGGTCCGGTATTCGTTTAAGGTTGTTGCACCAACGAGTTGTAATTCACCACGAGCAAGGGCAGGTTTTAAGACGTTACCTGCGTCCATACCGCCTTCAGCGTTACCAGCACCCACGATTTCGTGAATTTCATCAATGAACAAAATAATCGAATTGTCTTTTTGCAACTCTTCGATTAACTGTTGCATTCTTTGCTCGAATTGACCACGGATTCCGGTACCTTGAACAAGGGAAACGACATCAAGTCTGATGACTTTCTTCTCTTGTAACTTGGCAGGGACAGCACCATCAGCGATTTGTTGTGCTAAACCTTCGACGACAGCTGTTTTACCAACACCAGCCTCACCAACCAGAACAGGGTTGTTCTTGGTCCGGCGGTTCAAGATTTCGATTACCCGGGCAATTTCCTTATCCCGACCAATCACAGGGTCGATTTTTCCATCACGAGCCTGTTGGGTAATATCCACCCCAAATTGGCCTAAGATTGAGTTTCCTTTAGGACCTTTGTTGCGGCCGTTACCACCACCCATTCCAGGTTGAGGAATGGGACGATTTTGAGTTTCTTCGTTAAAGTTATTTTGGTTTTGATTATTAAGTTGATTCAAGAGATCATCGAAATTATTGAAACCAAATGGATCATTATTATTATCGTTTGTCATTGAGTTTCCTTGGGCATTTGCCGAATTTTTCAGTAATTGATAGCAATTTTGGCAGAGATCGATTTCTTGTTTCTTACCATTAACGCTAGCATACATATGAATAGTTGCTTCGCGTTGATGACAGTTTTGACATAGCATTGGCTATCCCACCTTTCGTGTAGAATCGAGTTTTTTTACCTCGATTAATATTATACGATTAGCACTCTAATAGTTCAAGTGCTAAGTCTTATATTTTGTAAGTGGCTTATTTGGAATTCAGTTTGTATAATATTATTGATAGGAGGCAAAAATGGACACAAATTATGAAAATATTTTAAATCAACTTATTTCAGGGGAACTTAAAGAATATGAGGTTACTCCCGAAAACGCTTTTAATTTTCAGGCTGCGTTACGTAATTTTGGTAAAAGAAAAGAAATTAGCGGTGCTGCACAGCGCAACGGTGGCATAGTTTATAGTGGTCTACATAAACAATGAAAACATTTACATTGGTGGTTGTTTATTTGACAAAAAAATGATAATCTTAGTATCGGTGTTGAGTTCGCTCAAACAATTATTAGGAATTAAAAAGGAGATTTTTACAATGGAAAAACGTGACTTTCATGTAACAGCAGAAACAGGTATTCATGCTCGTCCTGCTACATTATTAGTACAAGCTGCAAGCAAATTTGGTTCAGATATCAATCTTGAATTCAACGGCAAATCAGTTAACTTGAAATCAATCATGGGTGTTATGTCACTTGGTGTTGGCCAAGGTTCAGACGTTACTATCAGCGCTGAAGGCGATGACGAAGCAGACGCAATTGCTGCTATCGAAGAAACAATGACCAAGGAAGGATTAGCTGAATAATGACGAAAACAATTAAAGGTATCGGAGCAAGTGACGGTATTGCCATTGCTAAGGCATATATGTTAGTTGAACCTGACCTTTCGTTTTCTAAATCATCAGTTAGTGACATTGATGCTGAAGTAGCTAAATTACAATCTGCTATTCAGACCTCTACCGACGAATTACATGTAATTCGTGAAAAGGCAAAAGAAAACCTGGGTGAAGAAGAAGCCCAGGTTTTTGACGCTCATTTGATGATTTTAGCTGATCCAGAATTTACTGGAGCAGTTGAACAAAAGGTTAAAGATGAAAAAATCAATAGTGAAGCTGCATTAGATGAAGTTTCACAAATGTTCATTGGCATGTTCGAAGCAATGACAGATAATCCATACATGCAAGAACGTGCAGCAGATGTCCGCGATGTTTCAAAACGGATCATGGCTCACTTATTGGGTGTGGATTTACCAAACCCTGCTTTAATTGACCAAGAAGTTATCGTTGTTGCTCATGACTTGACCCCTAGTGATACAGCACAACTTAACAAGAAATACGTTAAAGCTTTTGTAACAGACATCGGTGGTAGAACTGCACATTCTGCTATCATGGCTCGTTCACTTGAAATCCCAGCTATTGTTGGTACTGGTAGCGTTACTACTGAAATCAAAGCAGGCGACAAGGTGATTGTTGATGGTTTGACTGGTGATATCGTTATTGATCCTTCGGACGCTGATGTGACTAAGTTTACTGCAGAAGCTGCTGCCTTTGCTGCTCAAAAAGCAGAATGGGACAAATTACGTAACGAACCAAGTATCACTGCTGACGGCAAGCACTATACACTTGCTGCTAACATTGGTACTCCTAAAGATCTTGACGGTGTCCACGAAAATGGTGCCGAAGCTATTGGCCTTTACAGAACTGAATTCTTGTACATGGATTCAGCTGAATTGCCAACAGAAGAAGATCAATTCCAAGCATATAAAGAAGTTATCGAAAGTATGAAAGGCAACTCAGTTGTCGTTCGGACTATGGATATCGGTGGGGATAAACATCTTCCATATCTTCCTCTTCCAGAAGAAGAAAACCCATTCTTGGGCTACCGTGCTATCCGTATTTCTCTTGACCGTCAAGATATCTTCCGTACTCAATTACGTGCTTTGATTCGTGCTTCTGCCTTTGGTAAATTGGGTATCATGTTCCCAATGATTGCAACTATCCAAGAATTCCGCGATGCTAAAGCAATCTTTGAAGAAGAAAAAGCAAAACTTGTTAGCGAAGGCGTTAAAATCTCTGATGACATTGAAGTCGGTATGATGATGGAAATCCCTGCAGCTGCTGTTTTGGCTGACCAATTTGCTAAGGAAGTTGACTTCTTTAGTATCGGTACCAACGATTTGATTGCTTACACATTAGCAGCAGACCGTGGTAACGAACACGTTTCATACCTTTACCAACCATATAACCCATCAGTATTGCGTTTAATCAAACACATTATCGAATCTGCTCATGCAGAAGGTAAATGGGCTGGTATGTGTGGTGAAGCTGCCGGAGATCCTATCATGGTTCCTATTCTTCTTGGAATGGGTCTTGATGAATACTCAATGTCAGCAACAAGTGTCCTTAAAATCCGTAGCTTGATGAAGAAATTAAGCACAGAAGATATGAAAGACCTTGCTGAACGTGCAACTAAAGAATCAGTAACTAACGACGAGAATATCGCATTGGTTAACGAATTCGTTAAAAAATTCAGTAAATAATCCGCGTTAAAGCGCAAACTAACGACCTCATTCGGGGTCGTTTTTTTTGACCAAAAATATCTCTTGCCAAAATAAGGTTACAAGTGTAAACTGATTCTTGTAAGGAAGTCTACATTTGTAAACTAGAATTAAGAGGTAAGAAATGATCGAAGAAAAAACACAGAAGATTTCTCCAGCAGAATGGGAAATTATGCGTATCGTTTGGACACTTGGTAAAACCACTGTGCAACAAGTCATCGATATTATGACTAAAAAATCAGATTGGTCTCCATCGACAATTAAGACGTTGATTACAAGACTTGCTAAGAAAGATTTCTTGGCAAAGGATGAAACAACCCGGCCGATGATTTTAACGGCTAAGGTGGCCGAACGTGCGACCATGCAAGAAGAAGTTGATGCAATGTTTGCCAATTTTTGTGCACATTGTACCGGTGACATTTTGACACAATTGGTTAATAACCTAACTTTGAGCCAAGCAGATTTGCAAAATTTAGCCGAAGTAGCTGAAACAAAAAAAGTTGATGCACCGACGGAAGTTCAATGTAACTGTCTGGGTGAGTCACACGAAATGGGGTGCAATTAATGAAAGATAACGAGATGAAGATGGACCATTCAAAGATGGATCACAGCAAAATGGATCATGATATGTCCGGCATGGACCACAGCAAAATGGATCATGATATGTTCGGCATGGATCACAGTAAAATGAACCACGATATGTCTGGCATGGACCACAGTAAAATGAACCACGATATGTCTGGCATGGACCACAGTCATATGGGTCACGATATGTCCGGCATGGATCACTCACATATGCACCACGGCATGGAAGGCATGGAGCACATGGGTAACTTGAAGGCTAAGTTAATCACTTCAATTATCCTGGGTATTCCAGTGATGTTGCTTTCCCCAATCATGGGACTCGATATGAGCTTTCACCTGAGCTTTCCAGGCTCAAGCTGGTTAGTCGTAATTCTTTCAACGATTCTCTATTTCTATGGTGGATGGCCTTTTATTGGCGGTGCCTATGAAGAACTGAAGCGGAAGAAACCCGCAATGATGACGTTAATTGCCATGGGTATTACCGTAGCTTACGGCTACAGTGTGTACGCCTTTATCAACAACGATATCTTGCACCAAATGCCCCATGTCATGGACTTCTTCTTCGAATTA
This sequence comes from uncultured Lactobacillus sp., assembly GCA_946409675.1. Taxonomy (GTDB): domain Bacteria; phylum Bacillota; class Bacilli; order Lactobacillales; family Lactobacillaceae; genus Amylolactobacillus. Next base: position 5,272 of record CAMJXI010000036.1, read on the forward strand.
GCTTCATTGATTATCATCATGCTGATTGGCCACTGGCTCGAAATGAATTCGGTCATGAAGGCTGGTGACGCTTTGTCACAATTACAAAAACTTTTGCCTGACATGGCTCACGTCATTCATGAAGGCAACAGAATGCATGACATGCCCATCAATACTATACAAAAAGGCTGGAACGTCCTAGTTAAAGCCGGTGAGAGTATTCCGGCCGATGGTGTGATTATTTCTGGAACTAGCCGCGTGAACGAATCACTCGTTACAGGTGAACCAAATGCAGTTTCTAAAAAAATCGGTGATTCAGTTATCGGTGGGACCATCAACGGCGATGGTACTCTAACCGTCCAAGTCACCCAAGAAAGTGGTCAAGGATTTTTGGCCCAAGTGTCTGATTTGGTCTTAACAGCACAAGCTTCAAAATCGAAATCTGAAACATTAGCAAGTAAAGTTGCTGGTTGGTTGTTCTATGCAGCCTTGACCATTGGTATCTTAGCCTTTGTAATCTGGCTGCCAATTGCTGGCTTAACCCAGGCAGCATCGATTCTCGTAACCGTATTGGTTATTGCCTGTCCCCACGCTTTAGGATTGGCTATTCCCTTAGTTGTTTCTCGTTCGACTGCAATTTCTGCAGCTAACGGGCTATTGATTCGTCAACGTGAAGCAATTGAAAAAAGTAAACAAATTGACACCGCTGTTTTTGATAAGACTGGTACCTTAACCGAAGGGGTCTTCGCAGTCAAATCACTTCGTAGTCTGGCTGATTCTTATACCGATGAACAAGTCGTTGGAATTTTTGCTAGTCTTGAAACTAGTTCAAGTCACCCAATTGCTAAGAGTATTGTGGATTACGCTCACGAACAAAACGTCGAGTTACCTGCTGCTACAGACGTTGAAACAATCAAGGGTGTTGGCCTGAAGGGTAGTATTGCTGGTCAAGAATACTTGATTGCTAACCGCAAATATCTCGAGGGACAAAGTGTCACTTTTGTTCAAGAGGACTTTGATGCCTTAGCAAAACAAGGTATGACAGTGAGCTTCTTGCTCGCACAAAATCGAGTGATTGGGATTGTTGGTGTAGGTGATCAGATTAAGGAAAGCTCGAAGTTCTTAATTGACGAGCTCCATGCACGCAATATCAAGACAGTGATGTTGACTGGTGATAATCCAAGTACTGCAGCGAAAATTGCTGGTGAACTTGGGATCGATGACTTCAAGGCCGAGTTACTTCCGGCTGACAAACAAACAATTATTGCCGACTACCAGAAAGCTGGACACAAGTTAATGATGGTTGGGGATGGTGTGAATGATGCACCAAGTCTTGCCATGGCCGATATTGGTATTGCAATTGGTGCCGGAACTGATGTGGCCATCGATGCTGCTGACGTTGTCCTCGTTCGAAGTGATCCAAAAGACATCATCAACTTCTTGAACTTGGCTCGTGCTACCAACCGTAAGATGGTGCAAAATCTTTGGTGGGGTGCTGGTTATAATATCTTAGCCTTACCACTGTCTGCCGGGATTCTTGCTCCAATTGGAATTATGCTTAACCCTGCTGTTGGTGCCGTCCTGATGTCAATGTCGACTATCATCGTGGCAATTAACGCAATGGCTTTAAAAATCAAACGCGTTTAGTAACACAATGACACTAAAAGACGTCCTAGAAAATTCTAGGACGTCTTTATTTTGGCTGGTCTATTTCTTACTAATTCTCTTTTGATTTGCTTGTTGTGTTCTTTTTATTAAACCGTTAAGTTATCAGTTTTGCCTTTCTCGTTGTAGAAACCAAGGAATGGAAAGACAAGCGTGAAGGTCGTTCCTTCACCGACTTCTGACAAAACGTTTAGTTGATGACCCAATTTAGTCGCCATCTGTTTTGCCAGAAATAAACCGAGTCCAGTCGACTTCGTATTTTGCTTGCGACCATTTTGTCCGGTGAAGCCTTTTTCAAAAATTCGGGGTAAGTCATCACTGGGAATCCCAATTCCCGAGTCCGTGAATTTTAAGAAGACCTGGTTATTGTTGCGCATGATTTTGATGGCTAACTTACCATTTTCCGGGGTGTACTTGATGGCGTTACTGATGAGTTGCGTGATGATAAATTTCAGCCACTTGTCATCCGTTAAAACTTCTTCATCCTCACCCTCAAGCGTGAACGTTAATTTTTTGGCCAACAGATAGTTCATATTTTCAATCACCACATCCTTGGTGACCTTCTTCAACGAATATTTCTGAATCAAGTAGTCATTTGAGAAATCATCTAAGCGTGAATAATACAGAATTTGTTCAATCAGATGATCGGTTTTTTTGATTTCCTCATTGATCTGGGTGACCTTTTCCGGTTCAATCTTATCTTGGACCGATTCAATCAAAAGTTGCAGGGCAGTGATAGGAACTTTAATTTCGTGAATCCACTTCGTGATGAAATCTTGTTGGTCCGTGATTTTCTCCACCAACTCGTTGTTGATCTGCCTATTGTAATTAAGCAAGGCGTTGTATGCTTGTTCGTAGATCTTGTCGGTCTCATTCTCCACCAACTCGAGTTTTTCTCCGTAACTTTTTTCTGGGTGTCTTGTACGATAACGAAGTTCCTGGAAAAAGGTTTTCCGGGACCAATACAACAACATTAGAAAGGCGATGAAGAAGACGACCCCGAGCAAGTCGAGGTAAAACATCGAACCCGTTCGGACATGGAACCCCGAATCAATCCAGATGACCAGGTTCAAGAATCCCATCCCCAAAACAAAGGCTAAGAGGTGTGCGAGGTGATCTTTTAAAAATTTCAGAAAACTCATATTTCCTCCTAAGGGATTAGGTAGCCCTGACCAACTTTGGTTTCGATGAAGTCGTGTAAGCCAATCTCGTCAAAACGTTTGCGGAGGCGGTTGATGTTCACTGTTAAGGTATTATCATCCACGAAGCGTTCGTCTTCCCAGAGGGCGCGTAACAAGCTTTCACGAGAAACAATCTGGCCGTGTTGCCGCATCAAAAATTGGAGCAACTTGTATTCGTTTTTTGAGAGCTCAATCGTCTTATTGTCAAAAGTGACTACACCGTTTGCGAGGTTGAGCGTCACGTCATTGTGCACTAGTTCCTCGTTGTTTTGCTCAGTGTAGTTATATGATCTGCGTAATAAGGCGTTGATTTTGGCCATCAGCACTTCGGTTGAGAAAGGCTTTGGCACATAGTCGTCTGCTCCCATATTCATCGCCATCACCATATCCATGTTGGCGTTACGTGAGGAAATAAAAATAATTGGAACTTGCGAAACTTCGCGGATTTTTTGGTTCCAATAAAAGCCGTCATAAACTGGTAGATTGATATCCATCAAGACCAAGTCGGCTTTTTTTTCTTCAAAAATTTCCATGACCTTCTCAAATTCAGTGACTTTAATTGGTTCCAGTTGCCATTTAGTTAATGTTTCGGCGACAAGCTGGGAAATGATTGGATCGTCTTCGACGATGAGTATTTTATACATTGTTTAATTACCTCTAAGGAATAGTTTACATATCTTTAAGAGGGTATGCTAGACCACGCAAAATTAACTTAATATTTTGGCTGGACGAAATAAATGGACCAATTTTCAAAATGTGACTATACCAATTATAAATTAATTGTTGACACGGCTACTAAAAACCACTAATATGTGGATATTGACGTTAGAATATGTTGATAAATCAATCTATACCAATTATAAATTGAAAAATAAAATGATCTTAAGGATGGTAAAAAGTATGTGCGGAATAGTCGGTGTTACAGGAACGAGTCTTTGCAAGGAGATTTTGATTGAGGGACTCGAGAAGCTCGAATATCGCGGCTACGATTCTGCCGGTGTTTATATTAATGATTTAAAGGGTGACGACTTCTTGGTTAAACGAGTTGGACGCATCGCTAATCTGAAAGAAGCTCTTACACCAGAGGTCCAAGGTGAAACGGGGATTGGCCATACCAGATGGGCAACGCATGGTGTGCCAACCGAAGCCAATGCGCACCCTCATTTCTCAAATGATGAGCGATTTTACTTGGTTCATAACGGGGTCATCGATAACTTTACGCAATTGCGTGACCAATATCTGGTCGACGTTGACCTGAAGAGCGAGACCGATACAGAAGTTAAGATCGGAAGAGCACACGTCTGAACTCCAGTCACCAATGGAAATC
>CAMJXI010000037.1 GCA_946409675.1 uncultured Lactobacillus sp.
TACGGCGACCACCGAGATCTACAATCTTTCCCTACACGACGCTCTTCCGATCTGCGGCTTAATTCTTGTGGTGTTTAACGTTCTTTAAACGTTTCTTTTTATTCTTCTTCATTTTCTTAGTCATTGATCTCATGGCCATACTGCCAATCTTACCCTTGACTCCACCGCCCATGAGCTTATCCATGTCACCAAAGTTACCCTTGGTCATCTTTTGCATCATTTCTTTGGATTGTTTAAATTGTTTAATCATCCGGTTAACTTCTTGGACGTTACGACCAGAACCAGCAGAAATACGGCGACGACGTGATGGACTCAATATATCTGGATTTTCACGTTCTTCTGGCGTCATTGAGTAGACAATTGCCTTCAGATGAGCGACATCTTTATCAGAGATCGAGAAGTTCGCCATTTGGGGGTTATTAGCCATGCCAGGAATCATCTTCATAATTTCATCCATTGGACCCATCTTTTGGACTTGATCCATTTGGTCAATGAAATCGTTGAAATCAAAAGAATTCTCCCGCATTTTTTCGACCATCTTAGCAGATTCTGCCTCGTTGTAGTCGGTTTGGGCCTTTTCAATTAAGGTAAGCATGTCTCCCATGCCCAAAATACGGTTAGCCATCCGGTCAGGATAGAAGTTATCCAAATCGGTTAGTTTCTCACCTTGACCAGTGAAGATAATTGGTTTGCCAGTGACCGCACGAATAGAAAGTGCAGCACCACCACGGGTATCACCATCTAACTTGGTTAAGATAACGCCAGTCACGTCGAGGACCTCATCGAAGCCTTCAGCAACTTGGGTAGCCACTTGACCAGTCATTGCATCAATCACCAACAAGATATTGTCAGGATGTGCAATTTCTTTAACGTTAGCTAATTCGGTCATCAACTTCTCGTCGATTTCGAGACGGCCGGCCGTATCAATAATGACGTAATCGTTCTTGTCTTCGGCAGCTTTTTCCAAACCATGTTTAACAATGGTTTCGGCTGAGCTCGTCGTACCTTCGTCATAAACTGGAACCTTTAATTGGTCCCCTATAACCTTCAATTGGTCAACGGCAGCAGGACGATAAATATCGGCCGCAATCAGCAATGGACGAGCATGTTCAGTTTTAATTAAGTGGTTAGCCAACTTACCTGCGGTAGTTGTTTTACCAGTACCTTGCAACCCAACCATCATGATGATTGTTGGAATATGAGGTGACTTGTTTAAGCCAACGGCGGTCTCCCCCATAATCTTGGTCAATTCATCGTTCACAATCTTGATGATTTGTTGGCCTGGAGTAAGGCTATCCAATACTTCTTGCCCTAAGGCACGTTCTTTAACTGCTTTGATAAAGTCTTTGACGACCTTAAAGTTAACATCGGCTTCAAGTAAAGCCAGACGGATTTCTCTGGTGGCTTGGTTGACGTCGTCTTCGGTAATCTTACCCTTACGACGAAGGCCAGCTAATGCTTTTTGAATGCGGTCGGATAAATTTTCAAATGCCATAAATGTCTTTAATTCTCCTCAATTAGTTGTTTAATCTGCTGTATTTTTAAGATTGCTTGTTCTTTATTGTCTTCATTTAAAGAAGCCAAAACAGAATCGAGCCCTTGATCAATCGCCGCGAAATTATCTGCTAAGCCAAGTTTGGCCTCGTAATCTTCGAGTAGTTTAGCGGTTCGCTTGAGATTGTCAAAAACAGCTTGACGAGATACACCGGCGTTTTCAGCGATCTCCGCCAACGAAAAATCGTCGAAGTAATAGTCGCTAAAGTATTTCCGTTGCGTGTCTGTTAACAGTATACCGTAAAATTGGTAAATTTGGGTTAGTCTTTCATTGTTTTCAATATTCATAATAGTTCTCCATGTCTTGTTAAGCTTACAAAATCAAAAAGAATTCGTCAATGAGAAGAAAAGGCTTACATTCATCCGACTTTGTGATAAAATTTATTTATACGTTAAGATACGTAAGGAGGGTTAAACAATGTTTGCACAAGTCTTATATTGGGTTGCCGTAGTAGTTCTTGGCCTTTGGGGTATTTGGTCAGCTGCATGGTCAATCATTTATCTGAAAAATGGTGAAAATGGTAACTTATGGTACTTCTCAATCATCAATTCAATTCTTTTGGTTCTTGGTGGATTAGTTTTCCTAATCTACACCAACCAAGATTGGCAATGGTTCTGGTTCGTAAGTAAACAAGTTAATATTACCGCATTTGCAGTTGTCCTTTTGGGATATGTTGTTATGGCAGTTTTACAATTTGTTCTCGGCTTCCAAAAGAAAGAAAAAACAGCCTAATATTTTCAAATTAAAAATGATTAACCTACTTTCGAGGTAGGTTAATCATTTTTTTGTGTGTCTTAAAGGTTAGCATCCATATCAAAAGTTAATTTTGAAAGGCCAATCCCCTTCACTACAAGTTCACCCATGAATTCTTGGGTCGTGCTTTCGATTTGATCGACAGTTTCTTGGTTCAAAGTAGTCAGGTAAGCTGTTAAGTCAGTACCCTCGTAGTTTGCCGCAAGTTTGTCGATTTCAGAAACGCGCCGACGCAAGGTTCTGCGAGCTTCAGTTAAGTAATCACGGTTAGCTTGAATCATGTGTGAGTAATTACCTTCAACGAGGACACCGAGAGTTTTGTACAACCAGTAAGCATCTTTTAAGTTGTACGTAAGCTTGGTATCACGGTATGAGTCAGCGGTATCATTCATATTCGTAAAGAATGGTACGAATGGTGCGTAGCTTGGGAAGCTGACACAAAGCCACATTACACCAGCGATTTCGGCAGGTACATCACTGCGAATTTGGAGGATGTGCGCATTTTGGGTTCTGTTCAAACCGATTGGACGGTAACGATATTTGTCCGCTTCGCTCCCTTTACCATATGGGTCGAATTCTGTTTCGTTATAGTGTGAACCTAAAATATATTCGATATCATCGGTTGAAATTTTCTTTGAAGTTTTGCAGATGAATGGAAGTTCGGAACTTTCAGGATCTTGAATGTTTTCTGGATTGAAGTATTTCTGGCCGTACCACACACGTGGGGTGTTGTAGTGACGGTCTTTTTCATTACTTGAGCCAAAAATGTGCCGGAAGTTGAAACCAGTTTGATCTGTGTTCAAATGGTTCTCGGAAACAAACTCTTGGATGCCATCTGACCAGATGAAATCGGCGGTGTTATTAAAGTCGACTTGTTGGATAGCAACTTGGTTAGCAGTAATTGCGTAACAATCTTCTGGGATTCGTTGAGCTACGAAATGATGTCCAGTCACGATTTCCATGTACCAAACTTCGTCTTTATCACCAAAAAGAACTGAGTTACCAGCTGGTGAACCAAATTCTTTGATCAACTTACCAAGGTATTCGACCCCACCACGAGCTGAGTCGATGAATGGGAGTGTCATATTTTGCATGCAGTCTTCGTCAAGACCGTCTTTGACCAATGGATCAAAGGCTAAGGCACGTTCGTTACCGTAGGTTGATTCGGTACAACTCATGGCAACGTTCTTTTCGTTGATCCCACTTTCTTCGTAATAACCATACTTTTTGTAATCAACGTTTGGAACGGCTGGGTAGCGGTAACCAGAACTTGGCATTTTGGCTTCAAAACCATTCAACCAAGATTTCAAGATGCGGTTGTCATCCTTGTAAGCTGGTTTCACGATAAATTTTTGGGGATTAACGGGTTGGAAAGTATCGTCGTTTCGGGCAATCATGGTTGAGCCGTCGATACTGGCTTTCTTTCCGACTAAAATTGAAGTACAGGCACTTAAATTACTCATTATAAATCTTCTTTTCTAATTTTTTTTTGTTATACAAGTCCGTGGAATAAACCAAGCGCAAATTTCTCAGCATCAAAAGTCGCTAAATCATCAACTCTTTCGCCTAGGCCAACTAGCTTAACGGGCAATTGCATTTCATTTCTGATTGCTAGGACCACGCCACCCTTTGAAGAACCGTCAATCTTAGTTAAGACCAAACCGGTTAACTTAGTGGTTTCGTTGAATTCCTTAGCTTGAATCAAGGCGTTTTGACCAGTTGAACCATCAATGACCAATAAAACTTCCTCTGGTTGGTCCGGCGAAATCTTTTTGATGGTCCGCTCGATTTTATCAAGCTCGTTCATCAAATTAACCTTGTTTTGGAGGCGGCCGGCGGTATCAATGAGTAAATAGTCGACTCCTTGTTCCTTAGCCTTAGAAACCCCATCAAAAACGACCGAAGCAGGATCTGCTTGTTCAGGACCAAAGACGACTGGGACATCAACGCGCTTGCCCCACTCACGTAATTGGGCAACGGCACCGGCTCTAAAAGTATCTGCAGCCACTAACATGACCGATTTGCCAGACTTCTTGAGACGGGAAGCTAACTTACCAACTGTGGTCGTTTTACCTGCGCCGTTGACTCCAACAAACAGATAGACATTAGGCAAGTTTTCACTTGAATAAGCAAGTGTTTCATCTTTACCAACGCCACCGGCTTCGTAGATGTCGACCATCTTTTCGATGATCACTTCTTTGAGGTCATTTTTTGACTTAGCATTCTTAAGTCTGGCCTCGTCACGCAAAGATTCGCTTAGTTGCATGGCCGTTTCATAACCAACATCAGATTCGATCAGTGTTTCTTCTAGTTCCTCGAAGAAGTTCTCGTCAACACTGCGGAAGTTAGCAAAGAATGCATTGAGTTTGGCCCCAAAAGACTTATTAGTTTTGGCAAGTCCAGCTTCGTATTTCGCTGTGTCGGTATCTTCAATGTCGTCTTCAACTGGAACTTCGGTTTCTTCCGGTTCTTCAGCTTCTTCTGGTTCTTCGGGCTCCTCGGGTTCTTCTGGTTCTTCAATCTCTGGTGAATCTGCTACTTCTTGTGTATCTTCAACTGTTGCCTCATTAGGTTCTGCTTCAGTTGTTTCTTCTTTTACTTCAGTTGCAGTTTGTTCATTAGATGGATCTTTAGCTGCAGCAGCTTCTTTTTCTTTGGCATCTTCAGCTAATTTTGCATCATCTTTTTTTGAAACTTCTTCTTCGCCGAACAAAGATTTTTTTAATCGATCAAATAATCCCATTTATTCACTCTCTTCCTTTAGTTCTTGTAACGACACGGACAAAATCTTCGAGACCCCAGACTCTTGCATCACAACACCATACAGTTGGTCCGCTTGTTCCATGGTGCCTTGCCTGTGCGTAATCACGATAAACTGGGTTGTTAAGTCGTAGTTTTGCAAGAATTTCGCGAAACGAACGACGTTTGCTTCATCAAGTGAGGCCTCAACCTCATCCAAAATACAGAATGGCACAGGGTCGACCTTCAGGATGGCAAATAACAACGTAATCGCCGTTAAGGCACGTTCCCCACCACTCAAAAGACTAAGTTGTTGTAACTTTTTGCCAGGTGGTTGAGCGATAATTTCAAGCCCAGTGGTCAAGAGTTCTTCTGGATCCGTTAACACAAGTTTAGCATGACCGCCCCCAAACATTATCGGAAAGATGGTGCTAAACGCTTCGTTGATTTGGTCAAAAGTCTCTTTAAATCGTTTCTTGACCTCTTCATCAATCTCATCCATTGAACTGGTTAAGTCGGCCTTTGCCTCAAGCAAATCTTGCTCTTGGGCTTGCAAGAATTCGTAACGCGTTTTTACTTCGTTATATTCTTCAATTGCCCCTAAGTTGACCGGTCCTATCTCTTCTAAGGACATCTTATGAAGTTTAACTTCACGTTGAATCCGGTTTAGGTCATCAACTGCAAATTCGGCCTTAGTTTTTGCAATCGCGGCTTCATAACTGATTGAATACTCAGAGCTCAAAAATTCGATTCGTTGATCGATCTTCGAACTAATCTTAGCCAGGTTGGCAGAGAATTGACTCTGTTCGTTGGCCGAGTTCTTTCTGAGGTCGTAGTTGCGACTGGTCGTTTGTTCAAGTTGTGCAACCGTTGCTTTATCTTCTTCAATTTGCTTGTCCAAATCAGCCAAACTTTCGGTCAATTCAACCCGTTTAGTGTTCAATTCAGACAACTGCTTCTTGGTTTCTTCAATTGCATTAGCACTGAGGACCGAATTGCTATCAAGCTTATCAATCCGGTTTTTTGTATTATCAAAGAGCTCGTTTAAGCTGGTAAGTTGTTGCTCTTGTTCGAGCTTATGTTGGTTCGTATTTTCAATCTTAGTATGTAAGACAGCAAGCTGTGGTAAAAGGTCTCCCAGTTGATCTTGAATCTTCTGGTACTCTTCATCAAAATTACTGATTCGTAATTTTAACTGTTCGATCTCACTTTGGATATCGGTCACAGCTTGCGCAAATTTCTGCTCATTTTCCGTCGCAGTCTTTGTCTTTTGTTCTAATTCACTACGATCCTCGGCCAGTTGTTTTTCCCGGTTTTGTTCTATAACCAGTGCTTGATCTAACCTAGTCTTTTGTGAAACAAGATTTTCTTGCTCGTATTTCAAGGCGGTCAGCTGATCAAAGGCTACCTGGTGTTCTTGTTGAAGCTTAGCAACTGCTTGCTCACAAACCGTTTGTTCAGTAGTTCGTTGTTGCAACTCTGCCAAAATTTTCGTGTTGGCAATTTTTTGCTCAGCTAATTGGTCGGTTAACTTAGTTAAGCGTGCCTTGTTTTCGAGTAATGGATTACTACTCTTAAACTTGGTCCCACCCGACATCGTTCCGCCAGGACTCAAAATATCTCCGTCTAAAGTGACTATCCGATAGTGATGTTGTGTCTTCGTAGCGACACTTGTGGCATCATCGATTGTTTCCACCAACAAGATATTACCTAACAAGAACTTAGTGGCATTCAAGATATTGGCTTTGGCAGTTACTTGATCACCCAAAACACCTAAGAAGCCTTTAACGCTGTTTAATTCTCGTAAGACGTTTGCACTGACAGTTCTCCCAGTCAAAACATCGAGTGGTAAGAATGTTGCGCGACCTAGGTTATTAGCCTTCAGTGTCTTAATTGCAGCCTTGGCATCAGCTTGACTGTTAGCAACCAAGCTTTGAACATGAGCCCCTAAGACTGCGTTTAACGCTGTTTGGTATTTCGCATCAAATTCAATTAAGTCGCCGTAAGTTCCCAAAATACCTGGAAAGTCACTTTGATGATTCAGCACGTTCTTCACGCCGAAGTAGAATCCCTCATGCCGTGCCTGGAATCTGGTTAAGGCAGCAATCTCGGCCTCATTTTTTTGAATAGCCGCGTTATTCGTATCTAGACTAGTTTTTGTATTATCAAACTGGTTCTTTGCTGACGCTAATTTTTCTTGTGCCTTTGTAATTTCTTGCTCAATTTGTGTTATCTGTTGATTTTTCTTCTGACCTTTATTTTGAATCTCCGCAAGCTGGTTATTGATATCTGTTAAGTCAGTTTTAACGGAAGACTTCGGCAAGTCATCCTGTTGTTTTTGCTTCTTTAATTCTGCCGTTAAATACAACAGATCGTTTTTATTTGAAGTTTGTTCTTGGAGCAACTCGATATAACGCGAGCGAGCATTCTCTAGTTCTTCTTGTAAGGCATTTGGATCCTCGTTGATTTGTTCGTTTAGAGCAATCTCTTGCTTCTTCAGCTCGGATTCTTCTTTGCTCAATGAACCCAAGTCTTGCTCTAATTCGGCAATCTGTTGCTTCTTTTGCTCAATCTTGGTCTGGTTCTCGCTTTGTTGACTTAAGAGTTCCGTACGAGCTGCCGTATCATATTCCTTAGATTGGTCCGAAATCTTTAAATTAGTCGTTAAATCGGCAATTTTAGCGTCTACAGCTACCTGTTCCTTCTGTAGTTCATCTTTCTTAACCTGGTGTGCGTTACCAAGCTCACGCGCGTCTTGTAAAGTCGTCTGATCAGCATTGACCTGTGCATCAAGTTTCGCCAGCATTTGATCAACTTGGTTGGCTTTTGCTTGAACTTGTTCTTGCTCGGCTAAAAGAGCCTCAATTTCAAAAGAAGTGGCTGCTACTTGTTTTTGATCCAGCTGCTCTTTTTGAGATTGATATTCTTTGGCCAATGAACTTTGCTCGTGCAGTGGTTCCACGCGGCCTTTTAATTCATTGTTTAAATCACGAATTCTAATTAGGTTATCGTTGGTTTGTGTCAGTTGTGTTTCTGCAGCCTTCTTTTGTTGCTTGAAATGGAGCACGCCAGCTGCTGCTTCGATAATGGTGCGTCGGTTCTCTGGGCGCGAATTAAAGATTTGCTCTACGCGACCTTGGGAGATGATCGAAAACGAATCCCGTGAAAGGCCAGAATCCATAAAAAGAGTGTGAACGTCCTTGAGACGCACACTCTTCTTATTAATCAAATAATCACTGTCGCCGGATCTGGTCACCCGTCTGGTAACTTCAATATTTGTGGCGTCAGATTTGAGCTGGTGGGTTGAGTTATCAAACACGAGGGTCACTTCTGCTCGATTTAAGGGTGCACGAAATTCACTGCCGCCAAAAATGACGTCAGCCATGTTATCGCCACGCAAACTCTTTGCGCTTGATTCACCCATCACCCAACGAATTGCCTCGGTAATATTACTCTTACCACTACCATTTGGACCAACAATCCCGGTGATGCCATTATTAAACTCAATTGTCGTTTTCTCAGCAAACGATTTAAATCCATTTAAGGTTATTGATACGAATGGCACAAATGTAATCCCCCAAAAATCTTACTTTGTATTTAACGCTTTTTGGGCAGCGTTTTGCTCTGCCAACTTCTTGTTCTTGCCGGTTCCTTGAGCGATTACTTGACCATCAACCAAAAGCTCCGTGACAAACTCCCCATTGTCCGAAGTTTCGTCATCTTGAATCATCTTGTATTCAATGACAACAGGTCCTCTTTGTTGCAGTTTTTCTTGTAACTCAGTCTTATAGTCCGCTGATGCATTAAAGGTACCTGCATCGATGATAGGAAAGACGGTTTGGGCCAAAAACGCCTTTACTTGGTCAATACCGCGGTCAAGGAATAAAGCACCGTTAAACGCCTCAAAAACGTCTTCTAAGAGTGTCTTACGGTTGCGAGCTCCACTCATCTCTTCACCCTTACCCAAAAGAATGGCATCCTTGAATCCGGCCGCAATCGCAAACTTGGAGAAGCCATCCGTGCGGACGATGTTTGATCTCAAACGGGTTAATTCTCCTTCATCAAGTTCTGGAGATCGGAAGAGCACACGTCTGAACTCCAGTCACCAATGGAAATCT
>CAMJXI010000038.1 GCA_946409675.1 uncultured Lactobacillus sp.
TCCTTTGAACTGAACAACAGATTCTACATCATATAAATAAGATACTGAACCTTCAATGTATGCACATGCATTTATATTTCTTATTTAGAAGACACTGCAATTAGTTGACTGTCAATACATAGATTACGCTGATAAATTTTGGCAAAATAAAAAATCACCCACCAAGGTGAGTGATTTTAAGAAAGATTGGGAACTATTTAAGAGTAATAGCTGCGCCAACTTCTTCAAGCTTAGCTTTCATTTCTTCAGCTTCTGCTTTAGTTACGCCTTCTTTGAAGACTTTAGGTGCACCGTCAACGATGTCCTTAGAATCTTTCAAGCCAAGTCCAGTGATTTCACGAACTGCTTTGATAACTTTAACCTTTTCTTGACCAACTTCAGTCAATTCAACGTCAAATGAATCTTTTTCTTCTTCAGCAGCAGCGCCAGCAGCACCAGCAGCAGCTACAGGAGCAGCTGCAGTAACGCCAAATTCTTCTTCGATTGCTTTAACTAAGTCGTTCAATTCAAGAATAGTAGCTTCTTTAATTTGATCAATAATTGCTTTTGTATCTAAAGCCATGATTTTTTTCCTCCGAAAATATTATATGTTTGTTTTTTTAAAGATTAATAATTAAGCAGCAGGTTCTTCTTTTGATTCTGCAACAGCCTTAACAGCGTATGCAACATTACGAACAGGTGCTTGCAAGACAGAAAGTAACATAGAAAGTAAACCTTCGTATGTTGGAAGAGTAGCAAGTTCATTGATTTGATCAAGAGTTGCAACTTTTCCTTCAATCATTCCGCCTTTGACTTCAAGTGCTTCAATATTCTTAGCATATTTAGCAAGAATACGAGCAGGTGCGACTACATCTTCGTTAGAAAATGCAATAGCAGTTGGTCCAACAAAGATATCATCCAAACCTTCGTAACCAGCAATATCTGCTGCACGACGAAGATAAGTATTTTTGATAACTTCCATTTTCACACCTGAATCACGTAATTCTTTACGCAATGCAGTAACTTGTTCAACGGTTAAACCAAGATAATCAACAACTACGGCTGACTTAGCGTCAGCGAATTGTTTAACAATTCCATCAACAATAGTTGATTTTTGTGCAATAGCAGCTTCACTCATGTATATTTGACCTCCATATTTATTTATGAACCTATCAAGAACCAAATAAAAACTTCACGCCCTAAGACATGAAGTTTAATTAACCACATTATCTTCTGGCCTCGGCGGGATATTGAGACTTTCGTCACCCGAGTCTTAGGTAGAATTCACATGTAGATTATATTACATTGATTTAGTGCTGCTGTCAAGAGCTTTTGCAGCATGTTTTGGTGCAGTGTCCTTCTTAATCTTGACCATGAAGTGCAACAAGGATCCTTCGAGGAATGACAGAATAAATGTCGCAAACAAGAAGTCCATGATATTACCCGAGTAGGCTGCTGCGATGAGGATAATTCCCACCCCAGAGAGCAAGACCGAGTTCAAGAAAGTCTTGTATTTCTTTTTGAGCACCCATAAGACGCCGGCATACAAGAAGCAAGCCACATATGGTCCAAGCAGCAGAATCATCCCGATATATCCCATGCTGTAAGATTGGGAGAAGAAGTCTCGTTCATAGTTGAAAAGATTGTTCATTCGGGTATACGTAATCCCAAAAAGCTTATCGAGCTTGCGGTTGTTGATTGTTGAAATCCGATTCAGCATCGCATTTTCAATCAAGCGGTTATTCGTGCGATCTTGTGCTGGCCATTTCATGACGCTGTACCAGAAATCTGGATCGTACTTGTATGGGTAGCGCTTGATGACAAAACGTTTGATTAAATGGAACTTTTTATAATTTTTAAGGATGAATTTTTCTTTGAGAATCTTTTGCTCAGAAGCATTCTTACCTTCCATCGATTTCTCAAGGGCGGCAATCTTCACTTGTTCCTTCTTAATCGCCTCATCGCTTTCCCTAACGCTTGCTACTGAATCATCAGTGGCAGCACGAGAGAAACTAGGAGATGACGGATAGAGTGCTAAGGAGAGCAAAATAACGACGGCAAACGAAATCGCATGGACCTTCTTGAATTGGAAGTTCTTCATCACAAAATGATGGAACAGTGCAAAACAGAGTACTAACACGGAAGCGGCCACGAAACCTAAGGTAGCAACCTTGGTCCCAATCATGAACATCGAGAGTGGCAAGATTCCCATCAATATGGCATTCCACAAGTTAGGTTTCTTCAAGAAGTAATACCACATCACTGGTGTCAGTAAGAGTAAGACTCCACTTGTCGTGTTCCCAAAATAGAAAATTCCTTTGGAAGCTAGGTCGTAGAAACTGAAATATTGGCGGTTAACGAACCAGTTGAAGAAGTTCCCGTGAATCAGGTGGTCACTGTAACTACTGATTGAAATCAAAGTCAGGTTGGTCACGATAATCGTTCCAGAAATGGACGCAACTAACGTTTTAACGACTGTGCCAATATTGTCTTCGGTGATATCCGTTTTCGAGAAGAGGAACATCGTAAAGAGTGGTAAGAGCATCCGCACGACATAGAATAATTCCCCGACAACTGAAAACTTGAAGTTTCCAGGCACTACAGACTGGAAGAAACCGGCGTTCCAGACGTGTAAGACGAAATAGATCCCGAGAACCGCAATATAGGTATAAACCCACCACTTCTGATCACGTAAACGATAAGACCGTAGAAACATCACGAACAGTACAAACACAAGGAGAATCCGGATGATCGTTGGAACGGCAAACGGTAATAGATTAGAGACCGGTGGCACATACCAGTAGTAAATATCTAGCAGTGGTTGGATCATGATAAAAAGAATTAGTACTTTTTTTAATTTGGCTTGCACGAGCGCACTCCATTCTAAATTAATTCCACACTTTAAACATTATAATAAAAAAACCCTGAGATTAGTAGCTCAAAAGCAACTAAATTCAGAGTTTATGATTAATTTAAAATTAAATTAATCGTTTGTTGGGTTCAAGTGAATCCCAGGGCCAAATGTTGCTGCCATTGAAAGACTAGTTACATATTGACCTTTAACAGATGCTGGACGAGCTTTGACAATGACGTCACGGATTGTGTTAAAGTTTTCAACTAATTTTTCGTCGTCAAAAGAAACTTTACCGATTGGTGCGTGGATAAGTCCTTCTTTATCAACACGGTAAGTTACCTTACCAGCTTTAACTTCTTCAACAGCCTTTGCTACATCCATAGTAACAGTACCTGTCTTAGGGTTAGGCATTAAGCCTTTAGGTCCAAGAACACGACCAAGTTGACCAACTTTAGCCATCATTTGAGGTGTTGAAACAACAACATCAAAATCAAACCAGCCGTCTTTGATCTTGTTAACCAAGTCATCTGAGCCGACTTCATCAGCACCAGCAGCAGTTGCTTGTTTAGCTTGTTCACCTTCAGCAAATACGATCACTTTTTGTGATTTACCAGTACCATTAGGTAGAACAACGGCACCACGTAATTGTTGGTCAGCTTGTTTTGGATCCAAGTTTAAGTTAAATGCAACTTCAACAGATGCATCAAAATTTGCATAGCTAGTTTCCTTAACTAATGCAACAGCTTCAACAGCTGTATATAATTTATCACTATCTACTTTTTTAGCAGCTTCAATATATTTCTTACCATGCTTTGGCATGTATTCTTCCTCCTTGCAAATGTGGTCAACGGGCAAAGCCCTCCCACTTGATTTATTAGCTTTCACTAACAATCCGACATATTTTCAAAGTTGAACTTAGAAGTTAGTCAATAACTTCTAAGCCCATGCTTCTTGCAGTTCCTTCAACCATGCGCATTGCTGCTTCAACGTCAGCTGCGTTTAGGTCTTGCATCTTGGTTTCAGCGATTTCCTGAACTTGAGCTTTGGTTACTTTAGCAACCTTCTTAGTATTTGGTTCGCCTGAACCTTTTTGAACGTTAGCAGCCTTCTTCAAAAGAATAGCTGCTGGTGGAGTCTTAGTAACGAAGTCGAATGAACGATCTTCATATACTGAGATAACCACTGGAATTAACATTCCTTTTTGATCAGCGGTACGAGCGTTAAAGTCCTTAGTGAAACCAACAATGTTGATTCCGGCTTGACCTAATGCTGGTCCAACTGGTGGTGCAGGTGTTGCTGCTCCTGCAGGGATTTGTAACTTAACAACGTTTATAACTTTTTTTGCCACGTGACGATACCTCCTTGAGTCAGTGATGCGGTTATAGTGGGGAATTTTTCCCCTCCCACATTTATAAACATACTAGAATAATATAGCATCTCCAGTACAACTTAGCAATAAATATTTTACATTTTTCTGGAACTTATCAGTCAAAAATTAAAGTTTTTCAACTTGGTCAAAATCGAGTTCGGCGTTAGTTTGACGACCAAACATATCAATATCAACAAATAATTTGAATTTATCTGCTTGCACTTCAGTGATTTTACCAACCATCTTGTTGAATGCACCTTCAGTGATTGTAACGCTCTCACCGACTTCGTATTCAACGTCAGAATGACGAGCAGCGCCACCCATTGAAGCTAACACATGGTCAATTTCTTCATCAAGCAATGGGGCTGGCTTTGAACCGGCACCATGACTACCAACGAATCCAGTAACTCCAGGTGTATTACGCACAACGAACCAAGATTCGTCTGTCATGACCATTTCGACCAAGACATAACCTGGGAAAACTTTTTCCATTTCGATTTCTTTTTTACCATTCTTTTGTTCTACTTTTTGTTCTTCTGGCACAATGACACGGAAAATATTATTTTCCATTCCCATTGATTGAGCACGGGATATTAGGTTAGCTTTAACCTTATTTTCGTAACCTGAATATGTGTGTAGGACGTACCATTTTTTTTCAAATGTTTCCATTGTCGACTCCTTAAAATAAACAAAATAAAAAAACCTCCAACTTGAAGGTTTTTTCCGACTGACAAAAGTATATCATAATTTTCGTCAAAAAGTAATTAAAAGAACATAGTTGTTAATTTAGTAAATAACAAATCAAGTGCACCAAGGTAGAGGGCAAACAAAATTGATTGGCTAATTACGACACCAGTATCATGGCGATTTTGCTTAGCAGTAGGCCAAGTAACTAGTTTCATTTCTGCGATCACATTTTTAAAAAATTTCATTGTTTGCTCCTATCTCGTTTCCTTATGAATAGTATATTTACCACAATGTTTACAAAATTTGTTTAATTCCAAACGTTCTGTACGGTTCTTATTTTCTGCAACGTTGTAGTTTCGATTACCACAAACCGTGCACGCTAACGCGACTTTTCTAACTGACATTCGTTCACCTATCTAAATTTCATGCGAATAATTACGACAAAAAGCACTTCGAAAATTATAGCATAATTTTCAGTAGTTGCCTAATTTAATTTAGCCATGGTGTAACCCGAGTCGTCAACTAATTTGAATTTACCTTCAAGCCCGGAGGTAATATAGACTTTCTTGTCTTTCGTGACAAAAATAGCTTCTGTATCCTTGCTGGCTTCAATATACTTGATACCTTCCACTAAGCCTTTATCAAAAGTAGCGGTTGAAAGACCATCACCATCAACAGATTTCTTGGTGATAATTGAAACACCCATCAAGTTATTATCGAACGGATAACCAGTCTTAGGGTTCATCAAGTGCATGTAGATCTTGTCGTTAACTTCGAGGTAACGTTCGTAGATACCAGAGGTCACGACCGTTTCGTTTGTTGCTGGCAAGCTGCCAAGTGGTGTACCACGGGTAGCTTTAGGATCTTGAATCCCGACGTTCCAAGGTTTGTTGGTGCCGGTTGGTGACTTACCCATCACGAAGATGTTCCCACCTAAATCGATAATCGCTGTGTTAACTCCCTCTTTTTTGAAGACCTTAACGACTTCGTCGGTGATATAGCCCTTGGCAATCCCACCTAAATCAAGTTGCATCCCTTTTTGCTTCAGATAAACTGTTTTATTCTTCTTATCTAAAACAACGTTCTTGTAGTTCACCAATTTCAAGGCTGAGTCAATTTCAGCTTGGCTAGGTTTTCTCGCGTCGTCAAAACCGATGTGCCAAAGACTTGTAATGGGCCCGATTGCCATATCAAAAGAACCACCAGAGTTCTTACTGAAGAATTGGGCTTTCTCAACTAAGTCAAAAACATCTGCGCTAACCTTAACGGGTTTAATCCCAGCATTAGCATTGATCTTGTCGACCTCAGAGCCTTTTTGGTTAACCGTGATCTTGTCCGCTAATTCTTTCACACGGGCAAAACCCTTCTTTAATGCGTCTTCTTTATCCTTGTGATAAATCTTTAAATTAACGACTGTCCCCATCAAAAACTTGGTTCCTTCAATAGGAGTTTGCGTTACTTTTGCAGCGGGTGCTTCAGCCTTTTTCGTGCTACTACTATTTGAGCAGGCTGAAAGGCCTACGGCCGTGACCAAAATTCCCAACACAGCGACAATCTTAATTAATTTTTTCTTCACAATAATCATTCCTTAACAAACAAAAAGAGTAGTTAAACTACTCTTCTTATTATTTAGATTTTTAAGCTAAATTTAGATTCGACTCTATTTTATTCAGAGTAGATGATATTGTCAATTTCGATCTTAGCAGTATCACCCTTTTGTGCTGCATTCAATAATTGTGATGCATATGTTAATAATGAATCACCTGAATGAGTTGCACCTGAAACAGCTTCAAAGCCTTCAAGACCTTTTTCTGAATTCAAGGCAGTTTGCAAGTTCTTAGCTAATTGAGGGATGTATTCAACAGGTCCGATCTTATTAACTTTCTTCATGCTCTTTTCGTATTCAGCATCTTTTGTCTTTGATGTGCCATCTTTGTTGATTTGGTCGTATTTAACAGTAGTTACTTTACCACCAGCAACAGTAAGAGCCAAGGTTACACGATAGTCGTGTGAGTAGTTCTTTTCTTCAAGTGCGTAAGTACCATCTTTTAATTTAGCGGTATTATCAATCTTAATTTCAGCAGTATCACCCTTTTGAGCTGCTTGAACTAATTGTTGTGCATAGTTCTTAAATGTAGTTGACGTACCAGTTGCACCAGAAACAGTTTCAATTGATGCTACATTGTCGCCAGCCTTTGTGAATGCTTTTTCCAATTCTGGAATGTATTCTTTAGGGCCAGTCTTGCTAACTTTGACCATTGCTTTTTCATAGTCGGCGTCGTCTTTCTTAGACTTGCCATCTTTATCAACATAGTCAAGAGTAGTAGCTGATACTTTACCATCTTTAACAGTCATTGACATTTCAGCACGGTAACCGTTTGAGTAGCCAGTTTCTGATAGTTTGTAAGTACCATCTTTAAGTTCGCCACCAGCAGTTCTCTTAGCTTCTGTAGTCTCTTTTGAAGAAGATTTTTCAACCTTACTTGATTTTGACTTAGAGTCTGTTGAATCTTTTGAGCTTGATGATGAACAAGCAGTCAAAAGTAATGCAGATAATGTTAATGCAGAAATTCCCGTTACTACTTTGTTTAGTTTCATTTCTAAGACCATCCTTTTCCAACTTTTTGTGTACTCTTTCACACACGCTTATTTTATTACATAATGTTTTACAATGCAATAAGAATCGTTAGCGTTTTCATTTGCGTTGTTATCAACGAATTCGGCCTTCATTTAATTTGTGAAATTATAGACATTAAGTCAATTTATTTGATATAATATGCTACGATGTTTAAGAAATATCACAAACAAAAAGGGGTGTTATTATGGCCAAGACAAATATTGTGGTCGTCGGAGGGGGCTTCGGTGGTTTATATACTACCAAGCACCTGGCTAAAAAATTAAAGAAGAACAATGATGTCAAAATCACTTTAATTGATAAGCATACATATTTCACCTACATGACTGAGTTGCATGAAGTTGCAGCAAACCGTGTAGATGAGACAGCAATTCAATATGATTTGAATCGGCTCTTCAGTCGCCGTAAGAACGTTGATGTAGTTACTGATGAAGTAACAAGCATTAATAAGAAGGATAAAAAAGTAGTCACGAAGAACGGTTCGTTTGATTATGACTACTTGGTACTCTCAATTGGTGCTGAACCAAATGACTTTGGTACACCAGGCGTTAAGGAACACGGCTTTACCCTAGGTAACTGGGATCAAGCTATTGAACTAAAACGTCATATTATTGAGATGGTTCGTCAAGGGGCGCAAGAACGTGATCCAGAAGTTCGTAAATCTTACTTGAACTTTGTAATTGTTGGTTCTGGTTTTACCGGTACTGAAACAATTGGTGAATTACGTGAATGGCGTGATGATCTCGCTAAAGAAAATAAATTAGATCCAGAAGAAATTGTCTTCACATTAATGGAAATGGCTCCAACAATCATGAACATGTTGGACCGCAAAGATGCTGCTAAGGCAGAAAGATATTTTGCAAAACGTCACATTAATGTCATGAAGAATACCGGTGTTATAGGTGTGCACGAAGATCACGTTGATTTAAAAGATGGCTCAACTTTCCCTACTCGTACTTTGGTTTGGACTGCTGGTGTTAAAGCAACTGATCAAGCAGCTTCGTTTGGTTTCGAACAAGGCCGTGCCGGTCGTATTTTGGTTAATAAACAAAGCCAAGTTCCAGATGATAAGAGCATCTACGTAATCGGGGATGTTTCGTTCATCGATGAAGATGGTTCAGGTAAAGGCCAACCACAAATCGTGCAAGGTGCTGAATCAGGTGGTGCATGTGCAGTTAACAATATCTTAGCTGACATGAACAACCAACCTGCTGTTGACTTTAAGGGTAAGTATCAAGGATTCATGGTTTCTCTCGGGCCTCGCTACGCCGTAGCTTACTTGATGGGAATCTTCCACTTAAGTGGTTTCTTTGCAACCTTGATGAAACACTTAGTCAACATGCTCTACTTTATTCAAATTTACTCAGGTTACAATTTGTTCCACTATACAATGCACGAATTCTTCCGGATTAAAGGTAATAACCTCTTCGGTAAGAATATTTCTCGTTATGGTAACGTGCTTTGGACTTTCCCTACTCGTATTCTTTTGAGTATGGTTTGGTTAGTCGATTGTTGGGGCAAGGTTCAAGGTGAAGGTTCTTGGTTTAACGACACCCTTCGCTTACCATTCACATGGTTGTATCCAGCCCAAGCAACAAGTGCTGCTTCAGGTGCTGCCGAAACAACTAGT
>CAMJXI010000039.1 GCA_946409675.1 uncultured Lactobacillus sp.
CGACTTCATCGAAAAAATGACTTAACTTTTGTCAAAAGGGCGCTGGCTTACTTTGGTAACCCCCAGGACCGGATGAAGACGATTCACGTGACCGGGACAAATGGTAAAGGTTCAACATCTTATTACTTAGCAAATTTGCTCAAAACGGCCGGACTAAAAACCGGTCTTTTTGTGTCTCCGTTTGTCATTAAGTTCAATGAACGAATCCAGTTGAACGGGGAATACATCACCGATTTTGATTTGGTCAACCTGATTAACCAAGTTAAGCTTGGGGTCGACCAATTGCAGCAACAAGACCACGAGTTTGGGTTGACCGAGTTCGAGTTTTTGGTGGTGATGGCCTTCCTTTATTTCTCTGAGAAGAAGGTCCAGTATGCAGTGATTGAAGCCGGAATTGGAGCTAGACACGACAAGACCAACGTGATTACGCCTGAGGTTAGTTTAATTACTTCAGTGGGCTTAGACCACGAGGAATTGATTGGCCCCACTATCAAGGATATTGCCTTTGAGAAGAGCGGGATCATCAAACAAGGTGTGCCGCTAGTACTAGGCAAAATCGACCGCGAGCCGTTAGGCGTGATCTTAGACCAAGCCGATTTCTTGAACGCTCCCGTCGCTCAATTAGGATCAGCGTTTCACACGAAGTTAGCAGAGAAGACTTTTGACTTAACCATTAAGTCGGGTCAATCGTTTACCTTCTTGAAGCGACCAGAGGTGGAGACGTTTGACGTCGGCATGGCCGTGCAGGCCTTTGCGCTGTTGCAGATTGTCTTACCAAAGAGTGCAGTTGAGAAGACTATCAACGAGACGAATATCCCGGGGCGTTACCAAATTTTGCAAGAAGAACCGATGGTCATCGTCGATGGAGCACACAATATCCAAGCAATGACTAACTTGCTGAGCTTTCTCAAAACGCTTGGGAGGGAAGAAAGTGAGGTTCACTTCATCGTCACCATGATGAAGGATAAGGATTTATGGGATGTCTTCAAGTTGTTGCCTAAAAAGGAGACGACTTTGACGACCATTTCGTATCCCCGTGCAGCCAAACGAGTGGATTTTGAAAAGGCCGGAATTGACTTTGCAGATTACGAAGCTGATTTTTCAACCGCTTTCAAAAAAGTGTATAACCAAAGCAAAAAGCATGATATTATAGTGATTACGGGTTCGTACTACTTCGTAACCGATTTTCTAAATTTTTATAATGATGGTGGAGAATAATTATATGGGGATGCAATTTTCTGGCTTAATCGAAGATTTACAGGGTGCAATTTTTGATATGGATGGGCTTTTGGTTAATTCTGAGGACCTTTATGCGAAAGCAAATTACGAGGCGGCTAAGGATGCTGGCCTTGACTTACCAAAAAATTTCTATGAGGAATTGACTGGTTCTTCCTTAAACGACATGCAGGCCTTTTACGACAAGCATTTCAAGACTGAGGAACAGTTGAATGCCTTCATTAAGGAAACCGACGATTTGGTCTGGAAATGGGCCACTGAAGGCCAATTGAAATTAAGACCCGGCGTTCTAGAAACTCTTGAAGTCTTTAAGACGAATGGCGTTAAGATGGGGATTGCCTCAAGTAACTACCAGAACTTCGTTGAACACTTCATCGATTTGACGGGGATTGACGGCTACTTCGACTTCTATTTCTACTACGGAATCGTCAGCAATCCCAAACCAGCACCAGACGTCTTCTTGCTTGCTCAAGAAAAGCTTGCTCTACCAAAAGAAAATATCTTGATTTTCGAAGATTCTTCAACCGGGGTTTTGGCCGCTAAGAACGCGGGCATCAAGGTTGTGATGTTACCGTTCTTGACGGAGCCCACCGAAGCCGACCAAGAAAACGCCGACTTGATTACACCAAGTTTCAACGAGTTCTTACGTTTGCAATAAATAATAGTTAAACTAGAAAAATAATTTCCACAAAATAAAAAAAATTAGGCCATTCTTTCGTATTAATAGACGAAAGGATGGTTTTTATTATGACATTGACAAGTTTGCAGGAAGAACAAAGTTTTTTAAAATCTGATTGGGAGTTGTGGCTCGAGTTACGCCAAATCCTAGAGAAGGCCGGAATTAGAAACATCAGCCAGTTAAATACCTATTTGGAGCGAAACAAAATTATGACGCTCGATGATTTAAACGAGGAAGTCCGCGGTACCAATTGGAGTTTTGAGACAACCATCGTCGTCGAACAACTAATAGATCGTGTTAAGTACCTAAGGAGCAGCACACTCGAAAAATTTTATTCTAGTTCGCAGGTCGGCCAATTTTTGATTGAATATTTCAGCACAGTCAAACATGAACAATTAATGGCCATTTACCTCGATTCGAAGAACAAGGTCATCGCCCAAAAAATAATTTTTCAAGGTAGTTTGAACAGGTCGATTGCTCACCCCAGAGAAATTTTTCAACAGGCAATCCAATTAAACAGCGCATGCCTGATTATTGCGCACAATCACCCGAGTGGGGAGACGACACCTTCAAAACAAGATATCGATTTTTCGCAGCGGATGGTCGACGCCGGGGAGCTGATTGGCATCGAATGTCTCGACCATTTCATCGTCGGAGGTAACTATTATTTGAGCCTCAAGGAGGAAGATTTACTCTAGTTTTAAATTTTTGCTAAATCAAAACACAATCAAAAATCTTCTTTCAGAATATGATATAATAGTGTCCGACATTATCGCAGTTATACGAAGGAGAGATTTCCGTGTTTGGATTAGGATCAAAAAATATTGGTATCGACTTAGGTACCGCTAATACGCTTGTTTATATTGAAGGAAAGGGCATCGTTTTACGTGAGCCCTCTGTTGTTGCCAAAAATACTCAGACCAACGAAGTAATCGCTGTTGGATCCGAAGCCAAAGAAATGATTGGCCGGACACCTGGTAGTATTCGGGCAATTCGCCCAATGAAAGACGGAGTTATTGCTGACTACGATACCACAGCCGCAATGATGAAATATTTCATGGAAAAAACGATTGGTAATTCTAAACCTTTCGTCATGGTTTGTGTGCCAAGTGGCGTAACTGAAGTGGAAAAACGTGCCGTAATCGATGCAACCAAGGTTGCTGGTGCCCGTGAAGCTTACGTTATCGAAGAACCATTTGCTGCAGCAATCGGTGCTGGTCTTCCAGTTATGGAACCAACTGGCTCAATGGTTGTTGATATCGGTGGTGGTACTACTGACGTGGCTACTATTTCGCTTGGTGGGATTGTTAGCTCACGCTCAACCCGCATGGCCGGTGACAAGTTTAACGATGCCATCATTTCGTACATTCGTCAAAACTTCAATTTACTCGTTGGTGAAAGAACTGCCGAAGCAATCAAGATTCAAATCGGCTCTGCTTCCGTTGAAAAATCACACGAAATCGAAAGCATGAATATTCGTGGCCGTGACCTCTTAACTGGACTTCCAAAATCAATCGATATTGAAGCTGTTGACGTTGCAAAAGCTATTCATGAAGTAGTTGAAGAAATCATCATTGCTATCAAAGAAACACTTGAAGAAACTTCTCCTGAAATTGCGGCTGACGTAATTGATCACGGAATTGTCTTAACTGGTGGTGGTGCTTTACTTAAACACATCACAGAAGTAATTTCTGACTCAACTAAAGTTCCGGTCTTTATTGCTCAAGATCCACTTGATTGCGTAGCAATCGGAACAGGTGAATCATTGAAAAATATCGAAGTAATTCGTAAAAGACATTAAAAAACCGGCTCAGGCCGGTTTTTTTCTGAAAAAGGTAAGCGATACATGAAAAAGTTTTTGAGAAACAAGAAATTATTAGTGACCCTCGTGGTCTTGGTCCTCAGTTTGACCTTAATCACGGTTTCCGTCACTTGGAAGAACACGAGTGACTCACCCAATTTTGTACAAAAAATCAGTAATGACACAGTGGCGATTGTCAGCAAGGTGGTCAACTGGCCTATTTCTGCTATTAAGGGTGGGGCAGCAACCGTAGCCGACCTGATGGATACCTATGAGGAAAATAATCATTTAAAAAAGAAGATTGATGACCTGGCCCAAACTAAGGTCCGGAACACCAACCTAGAAGACGAGAATCAACAGTTAAAAGACACTTTGAAGATGAAGGAAACCCTGACGGACTATGACATGGTCGTCGGTTCCGTCATTTCCCGCTCGCCTAACAGCTGGTCGGACATCGTGATCATCGACCAAGGTAGTAACAGTGGCATTAAGAAGAACATGGCCGTCATGGCCGGTAACGGTTTGATTGGCCGCATTGTTGAGGTCAACCATACTACTTCTAAAGTCGAGTTAATCACGACCACTAACAAGTCTGCTAGTCGTTTTGCAGTCGAAGGTAAGGTTAACGATAAGGACTACATCCACGGCATCATCAACAGTTACGAAGATAAAACCGGTAACCTTTTACTTTCGCAAGTCGAAGACGAAAAGGGTGTGAAGAACGGGACCAAGATTTACACTAGTGGTCTTGGTGGTCAATCACCAAAAGGTTTATTAGTCGGAACGGTTAAGAAAATTTCGAAAGATTCTTTTGGCCTTTCTAACGTTGTGCAAATTAAACCAGCGACTAACTTGAATAATTTCTCGGTTGTTTCTGTGATTATCAGAAAGGTGGCGGGGGAATAGATGACAATTAAGTTTAAATACTGGATTGTACCCATTGCCTTGCTTTTCTCTGGCATTCTTGATGGGATGTTCAGTTATCACCTCAGCTCGATTGTGAACTCGGGTAGTTTGATTGTTCCGGTCAACTTGATGCTGATTGGTTTTGTCTTGTTGAACTTGGTCTACGATGATAATGTGCTCCATATTTATCTCGCCTTTGGGCTCGGACTAATCCTCGATTTGTTGTACTTAGGCTTTGTGGGGGCAAATTTTCTCTTTCTTCCATTAATGACCTTTGTCATTCGTTTGATTGCTAAAGCTATCCCTACGACCTTCTTTGATCGGTTAATGACCGTCTTGATTGTCGATGTGCTCTGGAACCTTTACCAGTTCTTCATCTTTAACTTTTTTGGGGTCGCTTCAATCGGCGTCAAAAGTCTCTTCTTCGAGGGGATTTTACCTTCAGTAATTGTGACCATTGTGCTCTTTAGTTTGACCTATAATTTCTGGGTTAACCTCATTATTAAGTATCCTTTTTACCGCGATTAATTTCGTCCTAACTTTTTGACATGCGGAATTAAAAGCGTTATCATTTTCTTGTACTCATCACAAAGGGGAGCCATTTAGGCTGAGAGTGATTAAGATCAGACCCTTCAAACCTGTTCGACAATGCGAGTGTAGGGATTGTGATGGAGAAATTGATGATAAATCAAGACCCTCCTTCTTTGTGTTGAGTGACACAAAAAAAGGGGGTTTTTTATATGCAACGAGCAACGACCAAGCGTCCATTAATTACGTTTGTTGAGGGTGGTATTATTGTTGCCATCTGTTTAGTTTTACAGTTTATTCCAAATGATCTCGGAGTAAGTTCAATTCAGTTCTCATACGGGCTGATTCCACTTGCCATCTATGCAATGCGTCGGGGAACTATTCCCGCAGTGATTGCCGGTGGTGCCTGGGGTGTCCTTGACTGGATCAGATCTGGTGGGGTAGTTAGTTTTGGTGTCTGGCAAGTCTTCTTGGAATACCCATTGGCCTTTGCGTTAGCAGGACTCATGGGTGTCGGCTCAACTGCTGTTTTGAAACAGCTTGATCTGGGCAACAAGAACCGGGCTTACCTTTATCTGTTCGCCTCATTCTTCTTGGGGACTTTTGCTAAATACTTAGCTCATTTCACAGCCGGAGTTTGGTTCTGGGGCAATTACGCACCAAGTTGGGCAAATCCATGGTTGTGGTCATTAATCGTTAATGGCGGCTCTGTAATCGCCAATTTGGTTCTTGGTGGAGTGATTCTTTGGATCATCACTAAGAGTTATCCAAGACTTTTCAAAATTTAAGCAAAAAAAATAAGGCCTTAGGCCTTTTTTTATTGGAATAATGCCATTAGCGGTTGAATAAAGATGCCAGCTAAAGTAATGGCAGCCATTAGGACAGCCATCACGATGGTAATGATTTGAAATTTCGATTTTTTTCGTTTGCTCATAATATACCTCGGTTTCAGATTAGATTTTATCGTATAACTTAATTAAATGCAATTCAAGCTGTTATAATCTAATAAATAGGGTAAAATCAAAATTACGAGGTTAAAAACATGCAATTGATTTATATCTATCTGATACCGGCAGTGGGATTATTACTGACTTTCCTCCTTAGCCGTTTCGTTTCTTTCAAAAAATTCCAAGCGAGCGACATTTTACCCATCTTTTTTTTGGTGGGCATCCAATTATTAACCAACTACCATGATTTACCTTCGTTTTTGCCGTACGGATTTTTAGCTTTCTTTATTCTCGTCATCATTTACAGTATTTATATTGTCTGGCGGGATCGTAATATTTCGATAACTGATACGCTACTTAATTTGTGGCGTTATTTAATCGTGATTTCGGCCGGTTGGCTGGCGATTTTGAGCATTTTACTCTTCTTGTAAAAAAACAATCCTAAAAAATTTAACAAATCGTCTGAAACACTAGCAGTGTATGCCATACACTGCTATTTTTTTATGTCCACCACCATTAAAAAACGCGTGTTGTAAGGGTTTCCGAAAAATAAATAACATAAATCACTTTATTTTCGAAATATTGTGGTGCAAAGTGGGGAATTGTGGTAAATTGATATTAGAGATTATTGGGGAGGTGAAGTCCATGCTCATGGGTGAGTATCATCATAATATTGATGCGAAGGGTCGTTTAATTGTTCCGGCCAAGTTTCGTGAACAATTAGGTGATGTTGCTGTGTTTACTCGTGGTATGGACGGATGCATCTTTGGTTACTCGAAGGACGAGTGGGAAAAACTTGAAGCAAAACTAAGTCAACTTTCACTTACTAAAAAAGCAGCACGTTCGTTTACAAGAACTCTCTACTCTGGGGCGATGGAGGGTGAATTTGATAAACAAGGACGGGTCAACATTTCCGATACTTTAATTAAGTTTGCTGAATTGGAAAAAGAATGCATAATCATCGGAGTTGCTAGCCGAATTGAAATTTGGTCAGCAGAGCGTTGGGCACAATTTGATGCCGATGCCGAAGAAAACTACGATGAAATTTCAGAAAACTTAATGGACGTAGATTTTTAAAATGGAATTTGATCACACAAGTGTACTTTTACACGAAACAATCGATAATTTAAGCCCTAAGCCTGATGGCTTGTACGTAGATGGAACTTTTGGTGGTGGCGGTCATGCCCGTTATCTTCTTTCAAAACTGGATACTGGTACCTTAATCGGTTTTGACCAAGACCAATTCGCAATTGACGCAGCGCAAAGTAATTTCGCCGACTTCTTAAAGGAAGACGCCAAACCAAGACTCCAACTCGTACATAATAATTTCAGCAATCTAAAAAGCGAGTTGAACAACCTCGGAATTGAACAAATTGACGGTATCTACTATGACCTGGGCGTTTCGAGCCCCCAATTTGATCAACCAGAAAGAGGCTTCTCTTACCGCTTTGACGCAAGACTTGATATGCGGATGGACCAAACACAAAGCTTGAGTGCCTATGAAGTCGTCAATGACTGGCCTTATGCTGAGATTGTTAAAATTTTGTTCCGCTATGGTGATGAAAAATTCGCCAAACAAATAGCCCGCAAAATCGAATATGCGCGCGAGATAGCACCGATTGAAACAACTTTCCAATTGGTCGAAATTATTAAAGACGCAATTCCAGCAGCTGCCCGTCGTAAAGGCGGTCACCCAGCTAAGAAGAGCTTCCAAGCAATCAGAATTGCCGTCAACCACGAACTCGACGTTTTAAAAGAGTCCTTGGAAGAAGCAATTTCACTCCTCACACCAGGTGGCAGAATTAGTGTCATTACCTTTCAATCAGATGAAGATAAAATAGTTAAAAAGATTTTTAAGAGTTACGCAGAAGTAGATGTACCAAGAGGAATACCAATTATTCCGGATGATTTAAAACCGACATTAGAGTTAATCAACAGGAAACCCATTTTAGCAACTCAGGACGAATTAGAGGTAAATAATCGTTCACACAGTGCCAAATTAAGAGTTGCAATGAAAATATAAATCTTAGAGGAGAATTATATTATGGCCGACAGCACAGCAAGAAACTACTACCAATTCATGAATGAAGCAATTCCAGAAGTCAAGGAATTACCACGTCGCAGAACGCAAACACCTACACGTAGAAAAATTGTTACTAGTCCTAAAAGTGTGCCGTTCAATCGTTTAGAAAAAGTAATGCTGACGATTGGCGCATCTGTGGCCATTGTAATGATGTTTGTTCTTGTGGCTTTTTCTATTTCGCAAACTAGTGCGCAAAGACAACTCCAAAACAGCAATACGGCAGTCGCTACGATTAAAAGCCAAAATACAGATCTGGAACAAGAAATTGGTGAATTGACAAGTACTGAGAGAATTAATAAAATTGCTAAACAACAAGGTTTGCAATTAATCGACAGTAACATAAGGACAATTCGCTAATGACTCCAAAAAATAATTCCAATAAAAACAAATCCAAAGCACATAACTATCGCTTCCGTGTCGGGCGTATTTTTCAGGTTATCATTGCTTTGGTTTTTCTTATATTTGTGGTTCGTTTTTTGTATATCGGACTTTCTAACCACGTTGGTGGCCAAAATATCGAAGAACGAGTCGACCAGAAATATCGCCAGAACATTACTTTGAAGGCAAATAGGGGGACTATTTACGATAAAAACGGCCAAGTAATCGTCGAAGACTCTCACGTTTACTCCGTTTATGCCGTACTCGACAAGTCTTATATTAACTCGAAGAATAAACCGCTCTATGTCGTCGATAAGAAGAAGACTGCTACGCAATTAGCAACCGTCTTACCAATGACCGCGGATAAAATTCTCGAGATCGGAAGAGCGTCGTGTAGGGAAAGAGTGTAGATCTCGGTG
>CAMJXI010000040.1 GCA_946409675.1 uncultured Lactobacillus sp.
GGTTATCTCGTTTCAGCAAAATTAAACGGGATTGCAACAGGTTTCGTGATTTCCCAAATGAACGTCGTTCTGGCAACACTTCTCGGTATCTTCGTCCTTGGCGAAAAGAAAACCAAACGCGAATTTATCTTCACAATCCTTGGTCTAGTTCTTGTTGTCGCAGGTGGAATTATCAACACCGTGATGCCAAAATAGCTAAATTTTTAGTCGTTATAAAATAAAGGTCATAACTCAGATTTCTGGGTTGTGACCTTTTTGCTATGTCTATTTTTCGTTACATCAAGATTTATTTCTTAGCTTTAATTGTGGTTGTGGCACACCATCATACTTTTCAAGCATCCAACTACCAATTCATATTTTAAATTCTCTCTTATCAATTATTATGACGATAAACGGGTCTTCAAGCAGAACCAAATAACTTATTTTAGTTCACTCCTATTTATCAAAACACGTGTTTTGACAATTAAGAGACTAGCTTGATACATCCTTATTGATCAATATGGCCATTTTGCTAAATAAGGGAGACAATTTAGAGTCGCTCTTCTTCAATTCTGCCGTTTTGATAAACAAGAAACAAAATATTTCCGTATTTCTCAGCAAAATTAGCATTTTGCATGAAAAGGTAGGTTATACTCAATGAGTAAATTAGTGTTTGTATCTTACATAAATAACTATACGTGGCTATTCAAATAAATTGACTACAACAGTTTTATATAGTATGTTTGAGTCATGAAAGGACGGTTCGACCGTTCGCCGGCCTAGGTACTGCCGAAAGCCCGTTAGAAAGAAGGTTGCTAGTCTGATCAACTAGAGGCCTTTTTGTTTGCGCAAAATTTCAAATAGCTGACACTCTGAAACAGAGAATTTCAATGTTTGATGTGCAAAAAATAGTATCCTAGATTATTTCTAAAATACTATTTCTCAATGACTTCAATTGATTCAATCTCATTTGCAAGGACCTCATAATCGTTTGAATCCTTCGTTACAAGCATCAAAAGAACTTGCTCCTCCCATACTTCATCAGCAGGAATCACACCTATGATGTAGCCTTCAACAATCTTTCCGGTTTTTAGAACTATTCTAACGTCTCTCGAGCTAAAATTTTTCTCGTAATAATAATACACTTCATCCATTTTTGTCCACCTCAAGCTAATAATACAAAACCAATGTCATAAAGGCCAGGCACACAAAAGCAATTAATTTTTTAAACATCTGACTTTCGAGTTTAGAAGTTGATTAGTCTATTCGTTGAAAATGGTATAAAAAAAGACACAAGCACCGGTGTAACGATATTTGTGTCTTCTAAGATATAATTATTTATCAGCTAAATTTTTGAGCGCTGTGACAACACTTTGATTACTAAGAACTTTCGCTAAGGTTGCTTTTTTATCTTCTAAAATTTGCTCTTTGGTAAGGCTGAAGGAAACATTTTTAGTTATTTGATCCATAATTGCCACCTCTCTTTATAAAATCAATCGTACTACGTTCGATATCATATTGTACATGTTTTCGGAGAAACAATTCAACCCCAAACTCTGATATTTCTTTATTTGCTATTTTCATCGATATTTCTTCATAAAGTTGAGCATAATCATCTATATCATTTATCACAAAATAATTTAATGCTAAAAAGTTCAATGCAGCTAGCAGGGCTGTTCGCTTATTTCCATTTGAAAAAGCTTGATTGTACGCCGTCCTGTACCACAATTTCGCCGCCTTCTTGAGAATAGTTGGCGAAGAATCATGATCAAACTGAATTGAATTTTCTACAACATGAAGGGTATATTCCAGGGTACTATCTCTAGTTATTTTCCCGTAATCACCAACTTCATGAAATAACTTTTGTGAAGCTATATTAAAATTAATCATATCTTCACGATTCAAATACATGGTGGGAATTGTTAATCCAAGTAATTTTTTATAGACAACTTTATCAGCATAAAAAATGATCTCAAAATGATATGGATCAAGACCTTTTAATTTTCCTTCAAATGAGACATCTTTTTGTTCTTGTTCATAATATTCTTTTCCAAACTGTTCAGATAGAATATTGAGTAACTCTTGAGTTTCCTCGTCAGTTGGATAGGTGGCATAAACTACGCCACAATACTTATTTTTTTTGAATTTAATCCTATGCTTTTTCATAACCAAAGTATATCTTATGTCTTCAGGTCGTTGTCAAATTAAATAAAAAAAACACCTGAAAATATCAAATTTTCAAGTGCTAGCTACAATGGAGGTGAGGGGGTTCGAACCCCTGTCCAAACGCATCCTATCATTAACGTCTACATTCATATTTATACTATTTATTATTTCACACTAGCTGTCCGCCGTATATCGGGGCTACCCAACTAATGCTAACCTGATGATCTCTTATCAGCCTTGCAGGTGGAAAGACTAATCGTATCCCGTAATTTTTGAGACCCACAATAAGCGCCGGGCGAACCTACGCGGATCACGCTAACAGGTTATTAAGCTGCTAAAGCGTAAGAATTTTCATTTTTTGCAGTTATGATAACTGTAACGTTTTAACGTAGCCGTAACCTACGGAATGCAGTTAACGCAGATCTACGTCTGTCGAATTCCAAGACACCCCCGTAAATTTGCCTATTAATCATAACATGTTTCAGTACTTTTTTCTATCAAAGTTCCTCACGGGGCTTGATTCTCGTTGACAAAAATTTCTCGATTTTCTTTGGAGTACTCTTTAATTTAATTTGCACCACCAAAACATCGCCAGAATACATTTTCAAAGTCGTGATTTTTTCATCAACCTTCTCCGTCTCAATTCTCGTGAAGGCCTGGTATGACAAAATTTGACGCATCGATTTAAAGACGCCCCACTGACTCAAGCCCGGGTGCCACAACGCTACTGCCAAGAAAAAGACAGTAATGAAAATGCCACCCAGCAAGATATCCAAATTATGCGCATTTTTATATGTTAAAAAGGCCATCACTGCTGCCAATATTACCCAAATTGCCTGGACAAACATATTTCTCTTCGCCGCCAAAACAATCGTAAATCTTTGCCAAATAGTAAAGCCCACCAAAACCACACTAAAAATAATATAAATGATATTAATCGTCATAATCTCTCCAATAAAAAAGTCGTTACACAAAGTATAACAACTTATTTTAAATTCACCTACTAGTTTTGTGTTAATTCAACGACATCGCGGACGATTTCTAGCTCTTCATCCGTTGGAATAACCATCAAATTGACACTTGATTCTGGGGTACTAATGAATCTTTCTCCATCAGCAATGTTTGCATCCCAGTCCATCTTGGCACCATAGAAATCAAGTCCGCGGACCACGTGGTCTCGAATATCGATACTATGTTCGCCAATACCAGCAGTAAAGATGATGCCATCAACTCCGCCCATTTCAAAGACGTATTGGCCGATGTAACGCACAATCCGGTTAATAAAGATATCATGTGCCATCCGTGAACGTGCTTGATCAAAAGTACCTTCAACATCACGCATGTCTGAGCTGACACCAGAAATACCTAGTAAACCAGATTTATTATTGAAGATGTCAATCACATCTTGTGCACTCACATCAAGCTTCTTCATTAAGAAAGGTACGACTGAAGGATCGATGTCGCCAGTTCTGGTACCCATCGTGACCCCAGCAAGTGGTGTAAAGCCCATTGATGTATCAAATGACTTCCCCTCTTTAACTGCGGTCACTGATGCTCCCGAACCTAAATGCAAGACAATCAATTTCAACTCTTCAAGTGGCTTGTTGAGCATTTTGGCTGCTCGGTCAGCGACATAGCGGACACTCGTTCCGTGCATCCCGTATTTACGTACGGCAAATTTTTCATAGTATTCATATGGAAGAGAATACAGGTAATTAATCATTGGAATAGTTGAGTGGAAGGCAGTATCGAATACCCCAACCTGTGGCACTCCTGGTAAGAGTTTCATGAACGCCTCAATCCCCTGAGCTTCCGCAGGGTTATGAAGTGGTGCATATTCCTCTAAGTCATGCACATCTTGGATATTATGCTCATCAATAATCGCACTTGTTTTGAATTTTTCTCCACCAGCAACAATCCGGTGACCTACACCCTTAATTTCATCAAGATTTGTTAAAATCTTTAAATCAATCATATTTGAAAGTAATAAGTTTACCGCCGTCTCTTGGTCTGGAATATCAACATCTAAGTGTGTTTTCTGACCGTTAAATTTAATTTCAAAAAATGAGTTATCAATTCCGACACGTTCTGCAATCCCTGATGCGATTACAGTTTCAGCTGGAGTCTCAAACAGTTTGAACTTAAATGAAGAACTTCCAGAATTTATTGCTAAAATTTTTGCCATATCAACTAGCCCCTATATCAAATTATTTTTGTACCACTCATTCAACTTCACATTAAACTCAATTAATGATTTCTTTTCGTGTAGTGAACCTAGTTTGGCTAAAAGAATCTCGTTTGCCTGACGTCCCTTTGACCCGTGCTTTTGCAAAACAAGAATATTTTTTTGCATTTGTTGATCTACGAAAAGATCACCTGGCAAATCAATAATTGCTTGCAAATAAGTTTTTTTAGTTAACCATTTCACAAAAGTGGTAGCGTTTTCACTATTCAATAATACCGCAGGAACTACTAGAAACGCAAATCCATCGTCGTCCAAATTTTGCACAATCTGTTGCACAAAAAGTTCATGGGCCAAAGAATGTCCAACTGCTTCATGAAGTTCGAATTGTTTTGCGTTTTCGTCATTTGGATAGTATCCGACTGGTAAATCACTAATGACCATTTGGGGCTTTTGACCAACCCAGTCTTCTAATCCGTCCTGGTGATAAAGCTCGACTTCGACGTTGCGCACCTTCGCGTTCAAGTCTGCTACATCAAGCAAACTCTCGTCGTTATCAATCCCGATCAAAGTCGGTTTCTTCGCTGCATTCTTCGGATTGGTCAACTCTTCAATCGTGTTGAAAAGGAGCTGACCGGTTCCAATTGCGGGATCCTCAATGATTTGGTCTGCAAAGTCTGGGTTTAATTTTTGAATTAAGAGACCCAAAACAATGCTGACAGCCTTTGGTGTGGATTGTTGGTTGTAGTGCAAACCATCTTCTTTGATAGCCTTCATCATGGCTAGACTAAAGACAGTCTCTTTCAGTTCACTTTTCTGATTACTAAAATCAGCTTGACCATATAGTTCAGTCAATTTGGCCACGACTTCCTTACTAGGAGCGTCGTTTTCGACCTTGACCGTCTGGTTAATCAAGTTATCAAACGTTTCGACAAAAGCCTCGACGTTCGTTGATTTCAAATCTTTTTGTAAAATACTGATTGCTTCATTGATTGGTTCAAAGACCAATTGGATTTGTTCTTGTTTCATTTTTTTACCTCGTTCATTAATTGTACAAATTTGTAAAATTCGTTGCAAGCAATTCAAGGTATTCCTCATAATCCTTTTTTGAAGTAATCTATTAGCATTTTATTTTCACTCATAATCAAACTAAAGTTTTCTTGGTAGCAATGCATAAAAATCAGTCCAAGCCCTAGCACTAAGACAGCACTAATCAGCGTGCTGCCCCTCATCTTCCTTTGTGAGATTGGCACGATAGACCAGCTGACTGAGTTCATTATTCTTCTCGTAAATTGACAAAATAAACTGTTCATCTTTGACCTCGATTTTTAACTTCTTGATACCCATGAATAAGGGCATGTGGCCACTCGTATCCCCACACACTCGAATCATGTCGCGGTATTGTTCCAGCACATATGTCTTAAATTCCGGATTTTTGGCCGTAATTTTTGTGCCTTCCTCGGCCACTCTTTTGCGTATTACCAACTCTTTGGAAGTCGTCTGTTTTTCATCGATATAGAAACCACCCTTAGCGTACAAAAACTCGTCCAACTGCACTGCACAAAAGGCAATGCGATTTTCCTGCGTATCCTTTTTGTTAACGTGCTTGATCAATTTAGTCGCGTCACTCAGCACGAGCACGCAGATACAGGTGATTAAAAGAGCAACTACGGCTTCGATTAAAGAGAAGCCCTTAGTCTTTATTGATTTTGATTTCAGCATCAGTCGTCACATCCTTTAGCCAAATTGAGTTTGCCGCCTCCTTGGCTATTTCAAATTGGTGGTCGTGGAGCGTCACTTGGTTGACGTTCGTCGTGGTCAGCGTTTTAGCCGCCAGGTGACAATCCACGCGGTACTTTTGCGCCTGCAAGACTTTCTGGGACTCAGAAACATTAAAGCCAACTAACATGACGGTCGAACTGGCAATCAGAAAGCCGACGACCGCTTCTAACATCAAGAATCCTTGTACTTTATGTCTCAATTAATTGCCCCCATAACATCTGCACCCGCAAAGTTTTTCGCCAATCCCCGGACACAAAATCGATTATGCGCGGTGACACTGTTCCGTCTGGTCGAATGTAGACACATCCTTCGATGCCGTACATTTTAACGCCTTTTGGTAGCTTATATTGGTGCTTATAATCTCGGCCACACTGAAATTTAACCACGCGAGATTTTGGAAAATAATCAATTCGAACCATGCGTTTTGTTAAAATAGCGCGTTTCATCGCCTCGTTAAAGTTTCTTTTGAACATGATTACGCTCTGGTCTCTTGCGACTTGTTGTTCTAAGTCATTCACTTTCACGGTTGAAAAGCCAACTAACATCACGGTCACCGCTAGCGTCACAACGGTTTCAATCAGTGTAAAACCTTTAAGCTTTTTATTGCGAGACGACGACATTGCCATCACCGTCCAAAATTAAGTGATTTTGTTTAATGCGGATTTGTTGATTTTCAGAAATAATATCCTTGCTGGCACCTTCAAGCGTCTTTGGTTTTTCTTCGGCCAAATCGACTTGGGTTTGAATGGTCTGAATAAATGCCTGGTCGGTTTTGCTACTTGCGTTGTCTTTTTGCTTCGTCACGTTTGGAATAATCAGCACCATTAACATCGCTACTATCGCAATAACGACGACCATCTCGATTAATGTGAACCCAGGTACCATGCGCCTTTTCATTAAATTATTGACTAAATTTCGTAATCTCTTTTTGAATTTCATTGTTTTTTATATTCTCACTTTCTATTTTTTATTTTGGAATACTAATTCTCTTTCTTAACGTGCTCCACCCACCACTACCCTCCGTCTAACCTGTCTCTCACAAAGAGCAAGGCTCTTTACTCGAGCCTACGTTAGTACTCAGGTAGTCCCGGTGAATGTCGCACTCACATTGTTTCCATCATCCGATACATCGGAACTAAAAGTTGCCAATACATACTCAACACACCCAGCCCAATCGCGATAAAACAGATTGGCTGAATTTTCAAACACAACCGGCTTAACTTCAGCAAAAGTTCGTTAAACAAATTTTGCTCAATAAAACTAACCTGTTGGTGCAGTTCAGTCCGGCTATTACCTGCTTCAATCGACAGGTGGAAGTAGTTCGACAAGAAGACTTCCTGCTCAATAATCTGGTTCAAACTAACTCCGTGCTCTAACTGTTTTTGCACGGAATCGCCCAGTTGATATTGCAACGACAACTCATCTTGTTGCGCACAAAAATCGCAGATTTTTTGAATCGAGAAACCATTCCCTACCAGGACCGAAATGTTAAACGCCATCAAATATTGCACGTAGAGCAGCACGATTTTGCCAATCCAGGGAAATTTTACGACGACCTTCAGTTGTTGAAACTTCTGCTTCATGATTGCCTGCGTCACGAAAATGATCAATCCCAGTAAAACTAGCACCACAAAGCCTAGTCCCACCCAAAAATAAATCTTCGTTTTCAGGGGCGTTTGGTCGCGCATAAAGTCTGCCAGAAATATACGCATAAAGATCAGCAAGCAAAACATCAAGCACATGATGACCAACGGATAGGAAATTTCCTGCTTAATCTTCTTAGCTTGCTCATTGCGCAGCGTTATCAGCTTAGTTAAGTGTTCCAAGCACGGAATTAACGTTCCCTGTTGTAACGACATATCTAGTTGCGTGGCCAGGCTATGTGCAAAGCCAAACTCCCTTAAACTCTCACCAAAATGCTGGCTCTGGCGAAATCGTTCGTTAATCTGTCTTGCAACCACCGGGTTAGTGAGCGTCAACTCTGGCAACAAACGCAGACTCTCATTCAAAGAAAAGCCGTTCTTCAATAACAGCAAAAGTTGCTCCAGAAAGCGCAGTTGCTCAATCTTGGTTAACTTAGCCTTCTTGAAACTGTGCCCAAGTTTTGTCATCAATCACACCCCTCTTCTCTAAATCAGCCAACTTTTCGCGCCAGCTAAAAAAGCCTTGGGTTGGTTGGCTAATCGCCTGCATTAGCTCGTGACCGGAACCAATGTCAAAGAGGCACGTATCGTCGAAGAAATTATCGGGCATCAACCTTTGGTACGTGATTGCAGTCAAGCTATTCTCGAGGTCGTTGACGCTTAAGCCCAGTTGCAGCAAACGCATGATTGTTCCCTTGCTGCTTTTAGCGTGCACCGTTGCAATGACCAAATGGCCACTCAGGCTCGCTTGCACGGCTAATTTGGCTGTTGTGGCATCTCTAATCTCGCCAACGATTAAAACGTCAGGACGGTGTCTTAACGCCGCTTTAAGCAGAGCCGGGTAATCAATCCCGGCCGCAAGGTTGACC
>CAMJXI010000041.1 GCA_946409675.1 uncultured Lactobacillus sp.
GATTTCCATTGGTGACTGGAGTTCAGACGTGTGCTCTTCCGATCTCCCATCGCGGTCGTCTCTAAGTTCTGCGCCCGTTCGATTGGTGTTGCCAGGATATCTGCTTGAAATTGCATCAGATAATCGTTTTTGGCAGCACCACCATCAACCCGCAGTGCTGGGATATCAATTCCAGAATCGAGTTTCATCGTATCAACTACGTCCCGAGTTTGATAAGCGAGTGATTGTAAGGTTGCCTTGATGAAATCATTTCTGGTTGTCCCGCGTGTAATACCAAAGACCGCACCTTTTGCTTGCGCATCCCAATAAGGTGCGCCTAAGCCTGTAAAGGCTGGAACAACATAAACTTCATCATTACTGGTTGAAGCAAGTGCTGCGGCTTCTGATTCTGGTGCCGTTTCAACTAACTTCATGCTGTCTCGTAGCCATTGAATAGCCGAACCAGCCACGAAGACTGATCCTTCTAGAGCATAGTTAACTTTACCATTAATAGCGTACCCGATGGTTGTTAGCAAGTTGTTGTTGGAGCGCGTTGCTTCCTTACCGGTATTCATCACGATAAATGAACCAGTTCCGTAGGTATTTTTGACCATGCCGGGTTCCCAAGCCATTTGACCGAACAATGCAGCTTGTTGATCACCTGCCATACCAGAGATTGGAACTTTGCTTCCATAGAAGTGGTATTCCATCGTTTCGCCATAAATCTCGGAGTTACTTTTGGTTTCAGGCAAAAGAGCCTTTGGAATATTCAGTAGGGCCAAAATTTCATCGTCCCACTTTAAATCGTGAATGTTAAAGAGCATCGTCCGACTCGCATTGGTGTAATCAGTGACGTGAACGCCGCCAGTCAATTTCCAAGTCAGCCAAGTATCAATGGTTCCAAAACACAATTCGCCGTTCTCGGCACGTTCTTGGCTGCCTGGCACATGGTCCAAAATCCAACGAATCTTGGTGGCGCTAAAATAAGAGTCGATGAGCAGACCGGTTTTCTCCCGGATCATTTCGCTGTAGCCATCGCGTTTTAATTGTTCTGAAATTTCATTCGTCTGGCGGGACTGCCAAACAATTGCATTGTAGATAGGCAAACCGGTTTTTTTGTCCCAGATGACCGTGGTTTCACGTTGGTTCGTAATCCCAATCCCCTTGATTTGGTCGGGGCGAATCCCCGATTCGATAAAGGTTGAGGCAATTGTTGAAGAAACAGCCTTCCAGATTTCGTTAGCGTTGTGTTCCACCCAACCGGGTTGGGGAAAATACTGCGGAAATTCGCGTTGTGCTTCAACGACTTTGTTACCGCTATGATCAAAAATCACCGCCCGCGTACTCGTCGTCCCCTCATCAATTGCCATAATATATGATTTTGCCATGATTACCCTCCAACGAAAACGTTTTTGAAATCGTTTTCTTCATTATATATTACCTGAAAGCATAAAAAATACAAAATCGGCTAGTTAATCACTAAATCTGTCAAAAATCAAGCTATATCTTCCAAATTATTTCAAATATTCCACACTATTGAATTATTTTGGAAGAATTTGGTTGAAAACTACCGTTTTTTATGATAAATTAAGAACCGAAAGGGATGATGAAAGTGCTTACAGAAGAACGTCAACAAAAAATTCTTGATTTACTCGAAGCTTCAAACGTTATTAAGCTCTCTGAGCTTTCTGACATGTTCACCGCCAGCGAATCGACGGTCCGTCGTGATTTAGACTATTTAGCAGAACAGGGTTTACTCAAGCGAATACACGGTGGTGCTCAGCGCATCACGAACAAACGCTTCGAAACTAACCTGAAAGAAAAGATCGGCCAGAACTCAAATGAGAAGAAAGCCATCGGTATGTATGCGTCACAACTAGTCAACGAAGGAGACTGCATCTTTTTGGATGCTGGTTCAACTATTTACGAAATGATTCCATTTCTTAAAGGAAAAGAAATCACAGTTGTCACGAACTCCGTGCACCACGCTAGTCTGTTAAGTGACTTAGCCATCCCAACAATTATTCTTGGTGGAGGCATTAAGATGACGACTAACGCCGTTGTTGGTAGCACCACCGAGTCGCAGATTGAAACTTTCAACTTTGATGCAGGGTTCGTTGGTACCAACGGAATCGATATCGACCGTGGCTTAACCACCCCTGATACCGAAGAGGCTGCAATTAAACGTCTTGCCCTCACCAACTCGAAGAGAAAATACATTTTGGCAGACAGCACGAAGTTTGCCGAAGTGGGGTTCGTGAAGTTCTTTGATTTAGATGTTGATTTAATAATCACCTCCGAATTAGACAACGATGTCCGCGAGAAATACAAAGAACTACCTATTAAGGAGATTATTTAATGATTTACACCGTTACCCTAAACCCATCAATCGATTATGTCGTAACTTTGGCTGATCTGAAACTTGGTGAAGTTAATCGTTTGAAAACAAGCACCCTTTTCCCCGGTGGTAAAGGCATCAATGTTTCCCGTATTTTGCAACAACTAGAAATTGAAAATACCGCTCTAGGTTTCGTTGGTGGCTTCACCGGCGGCTTCGTCGAACAGGTTTTGACTGAAGATAATCTCAAATCAAACTTTTCAATCATCGAAGACAACACTCGCATCAACGTGAAATTGCATGCCCGAGAAGAAACCGAAATCAACGGAGAAGGACCCAATATCACGATTATCGAGCAAGAGGATTTGTTCCAGAAACTCGAACGAATCACGCCAAACGATACAGTAATTTTGGCCGGAAGCACTCCCCCATCACTTGGAGCCGGTTTTTACGAAAAGTTGATTGAAATCATCAAGCGAAAAGGTGCGCAATTCGTCATCGATACCACCGGTAGCGACTTACAAAAGGCCTTGAACGACCAACCCGTTTTGGTTAAACCAAACCACCACGAGCTCGCAGCCTTGTATGATACCAGTTTTGACAAACTCAGCGACATCTTCCCTTACGGCGAACAGTTGCTGAAAGATGGTGCAAAGTTTGCGCTAATCTCAATGGCTGGCGACGGTGCCCTCTTCTTTGACGGTCAACACATTTACTTAGGTAAGGCCGTTGCCCAACCCGTTGAAAACTCCGTAGGTGCAGGAGACTCAATGATTGCCGGCTTCATCGGTGAACTCAGCAAGAGCGACGATCCTCTCTCCGCCTTTAAGATGGGACTTGCCTGTGGCTCTGCCACCGCTTATTCAAAGGACCTCGCTAAGCGCGACATGATTGAACAAGTTTTGGCCGGAATTACAATCGAAAAATTACAATAACCTGACATATGAGACATTTTTGATCCACTATTTGGAGGAATTATGAAAATCACAGACCTACTTAAAAAAGACGTCATGATTTTAGACCTGCAGGCAACCACCAAAGAGGTTGCTATCGATGAGATGATTGCTAAATTATTTGACCAACAAATCATCAACGACAAAGCCGGTTTTAAAGCAGACATTCTCGCACGTGAAGCCCAAAGCTCAACTGGTTTAGGCGACGGTATTGCCTTACCTCATGCTAAGAACAAAGCAGTTCAAAGTGCCACAGTGCTTTTTGCCAAAAGCGCAAACGGCGTGGACTACGGTGCCCTCGACGGTAATCCCGTTAACCTCTTCTTCATGATTGCTGCCCCAGAAGGCGCAAACGACACGCATTTGAAGGCTTTGTCCTCTCTCGCAACTTTCTTAATCGACCCTGACTTTGTGGCTTCCCTCAAAACAGTCACAACTGCTGAAGACGTCATCCAGATTTTTGAAGCCAAAGAAGCTCTTAAAAAGGCTGAAAGTGAAGTTTCAAAATCTAATGACACCAATGATGACCGTCCTTATGTCGTAGCTGTAACTGGTTGCCCTACCGGGATTGCCCACACTTACATGGCTGAAGAAGCCTTGAAGAAGATGGCCGACCAAATGGGCGTCGACATCAAA
This sequence comes from uncultured Lactobacillus sp., assembly GCA_946409675.1. GTDB lineage: Bacteria > Bacillota > Bacilli > Lactobacillales > Lactobacillaceae > Amylolactobacillus. The sequence goes on from CAMJXI010000041.1 coordinate 3,907, forward strand.
GTTGAAACCAACGGTTCCCGTGGGATCGAACATCTTCTGACCGATGACGAAATCAAGAAATCAGTAGGGGTTATCGTGGCTGCTGATAAAAAAGTGGCGATGAATCGTTTCGATGGCAAAAAGCTTTTGAACGTGCCCGTTTCTGACGGCATTAAACGTCCCGAAGAATTGATTACCAAGATTGTCAAAGGCGACGCCGGAATTTTCCACGGCAAAGCAAGCGCAGAACATAGTTCAAGTTCTGACTCAACCACTGGCACACTCGGTCAAAAGATCTATAAAGATTTGATGAACGGTGTCTCACACATGTTGCCATTCGTTATCGGTGGCGGGATTATGATTGCCTTGGCCTTCTTAATCGACCAAACGATGGGTGTGCCAACTGACAAATTAGCTCAGCTTGGTTCATATCACCAAGCAGCCCAACACTTCAAGGGTATCGGGGACGCAGCCTTTGGCTTCATGCTCCCAGTCCTTGCTGGTTACATTGCCAGCTCAATCGCCGACCGTCCTGGACTTGTCGTCGGTTTCGTCGCTGGTGCATTAGCAAATACCGGTGGTGCCGGCTTCCTTGGCGCATTGATCGGTGGTTTCCTTGCCGGTTACGTCATCGTCTTCTTAGAGAAAGTCTTAAAGAATCTACCAAAATCACTCGACGGAATCAAAGCAATTCTCTTCTATCCCGTGTTTGGTGTACTAATTACCGGTTTTGCCATGTTGCTGATCAACATCCCAATGAAGATGATCAACACCGGCTTGAACGACTTCTTAACTAGTCTCGGTGGCGCAAATGCCATTCTACTTGGAGCATTACTCGGTGGCATGATGGCCATTGACCTTGGTGGCCCAATCAATAAAGCCGCTTATATCTTCGGTACTGCAAGCATTGCCGCGACAGTTACTGAAGGGGGCTCAATCATCATGGCTAGTGTCATGGCTGGTGGGATGGTTCCACCTCTTGCAATCTTTGTCGCAACTCTTCTTTTCAAGAACAAGTTCTCAAAAGAAGATCGTCAAGCAGGACTAACCAACCTAATCATGGGTGCTTCGTTTATTACCGAAGGGGCAATTCCTTTCGCAGCGAGCGATCCACTTCGTGCCCTTCCTTCCTTCGTGGTTGGTTCAGCTTTGACCGGCGGCTTAGTTGGTGCCTTAAGCATTCGTTTACTCGCACCACACGGTGGCATTTTCGTTATCCTCTTAACTAACCAACCATTACTCTATGTCCTCTTCATCTTAATTGGGGCAATCGTTTCAGGGATTATCTACGGCTTACTTCGTAAACCAGTTGAAGCTTAAGCAAAATTAACTACACACAAAAACAGATCCAGTCGGCTGACTGAATCTGTTTTTTCGTATTCTTGCTTAAATTTTTCACATTCACATTTAGGAGTAAAACAATTATTTCTTTTGCAGAAGTATTTCTGTATCCCTATTTCAAGTAAGCATTAACGAAGTCGTAGTTACCTGCAGGGCTGTATTTCAAGTTTTGAATCTTCTTGTTGACCAAGTGAGCTTGGACACCTTGATAAACTGGGACGATACCTTGAGTTTTGTTCAAGGTTTCAGTTGCGTCAACTAAGTTAGCCCAACGTTTAACTTCATCAGTTGCGTTGGTTGTCTTACTTTCTTTGATCAACTTATCGAATTCAGCATTGCTCCAGCTACCATTGTTGTATGAGTTGCCAGTTGTCATCAAATCAAGGAAGGTAATTGGATCTGGGAAGTCACCAGTCCAAGTACTGCAGACAACTTCGAAGTCTTTGCTATGTGCACGGGCGATACGAGTCTTAAATGGCACACTAGCTAATTCAACTTTAAGTCCTGGTAAGTTTTCTTGTAATTGACTTTGGATATATTCTGAATATTTCTTAGAACCTTCAGTATCATCACCTAATAATTCAAAAGTAACTTCAGTCTTACCAACTTCTTTCAAGCCTTCAGCCCAAAGTTTCTTAGCTTCTGCCTTGTCATAAGTAACGCATTTTGCAGTTTCTTTGATATCTTCAGTGAAGTCTGCGCCTGTTTCAGGGTTCTTAGACAATCCTTCTGGTACAAAGCTGGTTGCAGCAATTGAGCCATCGGCGATAACTTGCTTAACAAGTTCTTTTCTGTTGATAGCCATTGAGATTGCTTGGCGTAGTTTTTCATTCTTGAATTCTGGTAATTTTTCTTCGTTGAATTCAATGTAGTACATCCGTTGTTGCTTCAATGCCTTGAAAGCTGGATCATTAGTAGATTGGGCAGCTGAATCGCCGGCCAATGTTGCATCATCAAGCTTGCCACTTTGGAAAAGGCTTAATGCAGTACTTGAATCTTTAACAACTTGGACTTTGATGCTGTCTAACTTAACGTTTTTAGCATTCCAGTAGCTCTTGCTACGTACTTCAGTCCAAGTGTTGTTAGTTCCGTTCCAGCCAGTTAACTTGAATGGGCCGTTACCAACAACGTATTTAGCTTGCGTACCGTATTTCTTACCATATTTTTCAACCACTTTTTGGTTTTGTGGGAAGTATGCTGAGTGAGCAAGCATTGTTTCAAAATATGGAATTGGGTGTTCAAGCGTTACTTCTAACGTTTGGTCGTCCACGGCCTTAACGCCTAATGTATCAGGGTCCTTCTTGCCTGCCATGATATCATCGGCGTTGACCATGCCACTGTAAAGGTAAGCATACTCAGCTTTAGTTGCTGGATCTACGGTTCTCTTCCATGCAAATTCGAAGTCGTTTGCAGTAACTTTATCCCCGTTACTCCATTTTGCATCCCGAATTTTAAAGGTATAAACCGTACCATCTTTGGTTGGTTTAACCACTTCTGTTGCCATTGCTGGATTTAACTTACTGCCAGAATATCGATAAAGACCATCCGTTGTATCAGTTAATGCTTGCGCACTAATCATATCTGTTACAACTGAGGAATCCATCGAGGCAATAATGTCACTTTCCATTCTGGACCACGTTTGCGTTTTTGCATCCGAGGTCGAGCTACCACCGCCAGAACATGCGGTTAAAAACATGGCCAGTGCAGCCATAGTAGTCGTCAGTATTGCTAAATTTTTTCGTTTCATGACAATCCTCCACTTTCGTATGAGAAAAATCTTACATTAAATAATTATTACAAGCAACAAATCTTTTTCTCATTTTTCTCATAAAAATTTATTAAAGTATCAAAAAGCTTGATATTAAGCAGTTTGTAGTGTGCCAGTTAGGCATAATTAAGCCAAGATTTGGACACTTCCTAAAAGTTAGAGCTTATCAAATCACTTAAAAATGAAAACTAAATTAAGATATTTTGACAAAATTTAGACCAATTACGGGAACTTTTTTGCAAAAATAAATAAATTAACGTATATTGAGAACAACTAGAAGAAAAGGTATTGCTATGGCCGATTTAGTCTACCAACAATTTTTAAAAACCCTCAAAACGCAAATTAATTCTGGTGCCTACCCGGATTTAAAACTTCCGACGGAGCGCTTTTTTAGTGAGCAATATAAGATAAGCCTGTCGAGTGTGAAGAAGGCTTTACAAATTTTGGCCGACCAAGGCATCGTCTTTAAAAAAAGAGGCTCTGGTACTTTCATTAATCCGTTGGCCCAGAAGAGTAACTCTATTTTCAACTATAATAATAGTTCGAATTTAGGAGTAACCGACAGCTTCTCGATGGACGGCAAGAAGCCTGGAATCAAGCTTCTGAGTTTTGAAGTAATCACACCCACCAAGGAACTCATTCGCGACCTCTTCTTAAACGAGAACGAATTTGTATATGAGATCAAACGCCTGCGAATGTTCGATGGACAACCCTTCATGATTGAAACGGGCTATATTCCTATTAAACTATGTCCAGAATTAACCCCTGAAATTGTCTCCAAATCAATTTTCAATTACTTACAGGAAAGTCAAAATAAGGTAGTTTCTAAATCCTACCTAACCATTTCAGCTCTCCCATCAAACAAGACTGACCAAAAACTACTGGGACTCGCTACAAACGAGCCTGTCGGGTTAATGTCTGGGGTCTTCTTCTTGGATGATGGCACCCCGTTTGAATATTCCGATATGCGTTTGCACTACCAATACCTGAAGTACAATACCTTCGTATCACTAGACTAGAGGCTCGTTCTCTACGTCTATTTTTTTCGCACAAAATAAATTGATGCGTATCAATTTTTAAATTGGTTGCATTTTATTATAAAAGTGTTTATTATTAGGTATGTTACCAAGAAAACACTTACAATGAACACAAAGGTGTTTATTTAGGAGGAAACTTTATGGACAAGACAGCTATTGATTATTCTTCACCGAAGTATTTTGAATTATTAAACGAATATTGGCGTGCAGCTAACTACATCTCTGTTGGCCAACTCTATTTAAAAGACAACCCATTATTACGTCGCCCAATCGTGGCAACTGATTTGAAGATTCACCCACTTGGACATTGGGGCACAATTGCCGGCCAAAACTTTATCTACGCACACTTAAACCGTGCAATTAATAAATACGACCTCAAGATGTTCTACATCGAAGGACCAGGTCACGGTGGCCAAGTAATGGTCTCCAACTCATACCTAGATGGTTCTTACACAGAGATTTATCCAAAAATCACTGAAGATACAGCTGGTATGCAAAAATTATTTAAACAATTCAGATCGGAAGAGCGTCGTGTAGGGAAAGAGTGTAGATCTCGGTGGT
>CAMJXI010000042.1 GCA_946409675.1 uncultured Lactobacillus sp.
TGCCACAATTGCTGGGATGCTGAAGAGTCCAAGTTACTATAATCCAATTGATCACATGGATAATGCCATTAGTCGGCGAAACGTGGTCCTTGGTTTGATGAAGGACAACGGCAAAATTAACGATACACAGCTCAGTCAAGCTAAAGCCACTAATTTAGTTCTGCAAGATACGTATGAACAAACCGATGGCTATAAGTATCCCTACTACTTTGATGCGGTAGTCGATGAAGCCATTAACCGTTACGGCTTAAAAGAAGAAGACGTCATGAACAAGGGCTTGAAGATTTACACCAACCTTGATCAGGATTATCAGAAGCAAATGCAAAGTACTTTTGATGCCGATTACTTATTCCCAAATAATGCTGCTGATGGCACACTCGTTCAAGCCTCAAGTGTCGCCGTTGATCCAAAGACCGGTGGTGTGAAGGCCATCGTTGGGGGACGTGGGGAGCACGTCTTTAGAGGATATAACCGGGCAACGCAAATTCAGCGCCAACCGGGTTCCTCTATTAAACCCCTCGCAGTCTATGCACCAGCCTTACAAGCGGGCTATCACTACGATTCGTTGTTGTCCGATAAAGAACAGAGTTTTGGGAGCAACAACTATAGTCCTAAAAACGTCGATGGCACCTACCAAAACGAAGTAGCCATGTATCAAGCAGTCGCGCAAAGTATGAATATCCCCGCCGTCTGGTTGCTTGATAAGATTGGCGTCGATAAAGGCGTTAAGTCTGTCGAAAACTTCGGGATCGATGTTGATGAAAAAGACGAAAACTTAGCCCTTGCTCTTGGTGGTCTAAGTACCGGTGTCAATCCACTGCAGATGGCGAAAGCTTACACGGCGTTTGCCAACAACGGAAATATCGTTGATCAAACTTCGTTCATCACGAAGATTGTCGATGCAAGCGGCAAGGTCCTAGTCGATAACACCCAAGCCAAGACACACCGCGTTATTTCTGAAAATACCGCCAAAGAAATGACCAGTATGTTGCTGGGTGTCTTCCAAAACGGCACGGGTGTTAGTGCGCAACCTTATGGTTCCAAAGTCGCCGGTAAGACCGGTTCAACCGAAGTACCAAACGATTACGGTTATGGTACGAAGGACCAATGGATTGTCGGCTATACTCCCGATATTGTTGTTTCAACATGGCTCGGTTTTGATAAAACCGACAAAACCCACTTCATGGAAGGAATTTCTGAAAGTGGAGTCGCTCCCGTCTTTAAGAGCGAAATGGAGAACATTTTACCATACACCGCAAAGACCGAATTTAGTCAAAGTTCTGCCCAAGAAATGGTCACAAATAATGGGCTCAATGGCGACAGTAACAACTGGTTTAGCGACGTTGGGCAAAATATTCAAGATGGGATAAATTCTGCGGGAGAAAAAATAAATGAATGGTATAATGATTTCAAAGGTCTACTCGGCCAATAGAAAGGAAGTTAAAAACTTTGATTAATATTTTTGATTCAGCTAACAAATTAGCTGACGACTTGAAACAAGTCCCAGAATTCCAAGCAGTTCAAGAAGCTATTACAGCCCTTAAAAACAATGCAGAGGATTTAGCATTCTATAAAGAAGTAATTGGTTACCAACAAGAATTACAAAACAAACAAATGCAAGGCCAAGAAATCACTGAAGCTGACGACAAGAAATTCAACGACTACAGTGCAAAAATGGAAGCAAACACAAATATTGCTAACCTGATGGCTAAAGAACAAGCAATGTTCCAACTTCTCCAACAAGTTCAACAAACAATGACTCATCCTCTTGATGAATTATATTCTGAACTAGCAAAATAATTTATTTTCACAGAAAAGGACAAGCTCATGGGGAGGTTGTCCTTTTTTAGAATCGGGGGAAAATATGAAATTTTTACACGTCGCCGATGCGCATTTAGATAGTCCTTTTTTAGGACTATCTTTTTTGCCGGACAATGAGAAAGAAAAAATTAAGCGGAGCACCCAAGTTGCTTTCACTAAAATGGTCGACTACGCCCTAGCAAACCAAGTAGACTTCGTCCTGTTAGTGGGGGATACCTTTGATTCACCTAACCCCACTCCAAGCAGCCAAACTTTCTTGATGAAACAACTTGACCGCCTCACTTCCAATCAGATTCCCACCTACCTTTCTTTTGGGAACCATGACTACATGACTAAGCAAGACTTGTTGGTGAAAGAAAACGAGTATTTGCATATCTTTGATCAGGAAGTTTCAACCTTAAATCTAACCACAAAAGCAGGGATGCAAGTTGCCATTACCGGGTTTAGCTATGAACAAAACCATATCTTAGACGACTTAACGAGCCAGTATCCTAATGCTGTGGCTGGTGTTTACAATATTGGCACACTGCACGGTTCCTTAAAGACGACCAATGATACGCAAAACGTTTATGCTCCTTTTACCTTAGCCGAGTTAGTTAATAAAAATTACCAGTATTTTGCGTTGGGTCATATCCATAAACGTGAGGTTCTAAGCGAGAATCCACTCGTCGTCTATTCCGGTAACTTGCAAGGAAGAAACATCAATGAGGCTACACCAAAGGGCTTCTACGAGGTTAATGTGTCCGAAGATTTTCAAAGCACATTGAATTTTGTTTCAACCAGCGAGTTTGTCTGGCAAATTGTGCCACTGACTTTTGTAAATGAAGTGACCAAGAGTAACTTGGTTGCCGAGATTGTAGACCAAATTAATGCTCAGATTGAACAAACAACCTTAATTGAAGTAGCTGTCCAAAACAGTGAGGTGCTCAGTCCTGAGATTGTCGAATTAATGCGTGATCATGACTTCTTAACCGGCCTTAATAAGGAACTTAACTATCATAGTCTAGTCGTCCGTTCGAGCTTTAAGAGCCAGGCTAAAATCGTGCTCTCTAAGACCGACCAACAATTTTTCGATGAGGCGACCGATTCTGTCTTTACCAATGATGCGCTTGCCGAGTTGACCAAAAACATTCAAAAGAAATATCCGTTTGCAGTGGACTACTTGAACTCACCAGATTACATAGAGAAATTGAAGACTCAAACTGAGCTCAACTTAAAACAAAGATTTGAGGTGGAAGACTAATGAAACTGACGAAAATTACGATTGTTAATTTTGGTAAATTCAGTAATCGAACCTTCGATTTTACAAATCCGTTGACGGTGATTTATGGTGCCAACGAAGCAGGCAAGAGCACACTCGTGGCTTTTATCAAACAAGTTTTGTTTGGCTTGACCATTAAAGGTAACGCCAAGCTGCGAAACGACTACCACCCCAAGGTCATGCCTGATATCTTCGGCGGCTCACTCACTTTTAAAGAGGATGTAACCGACAAGACTTATAAGTTGAGCCGTTTTCTTGAGACCAACAACAAGAGTGGCCGCTTAACAGTTGAAGAAGATGGTACTGAAGTGCCAGATAAGGTCTTCTTTGATCAAATCAAGAACATTGACGAGACTTTCTTTGACGATAGTTTCTTGTATGACCAGACCACTTTGGCCAAAATGCTCACCTTAAACGAGCAAGAATTAATCACCCAGATTAACTATCTTGGTGCTGCTAATAGTGCCGACTGGTTGGATCTGAAAAATAAACTCGAAAAACAAGCAGATACCCAGTATAAACTTTCAGTAACCGCTAAAAAGCCCCTCAACCAAGATTTAAAACAGCTAGATACACTGCTTGCCAAAAAGCAGGAAAAAGAAAGAGAGCTCGAAGCCTTCAAAGCTAACGAAGAAAAATTAGCTCCGTTAGATAAGGAACTGACCGATCTCCAAGCTAAATTTACAGCTTTAAACGAACAACAAGTCAAACTCGCCCAACAACAAAAACAAGCAGCAATTTTTGCCGAGTACCAACAGCGCAAGGAACAACTACTGCCTAATTTTGTCTTCAACCAAACTGACTACGAAGCCGCCGTGCAAAATGAGGCAACGAGCAAACAACTCGCCCAAAAGGTTGCAAGCTTAAACGAACAACTCGCTAATTCTAAGCAAACGGATCAGTTCTCTGCTGAAACTGCCCAGAAGGTCATTCTTGGTTGGTCTGATATCAACTTGATTCATGATCACCTCGTGAGTGATGAGCAAGAGCTATCGGAACACAAGTCGGAACAACAACGCATCAATAACTTCCAACCAGAAGTTGTCCGAGTAGCCAGTTTTGACGAAGAAGAGATTGCCCAATTACGAAGCGACTTAGCAGACGTTAAGGCAGCCCGTGAGAAGCAAAATGCTCCCGCACCTAAGAAAGAAACCACCATGGGACCAATCACGATTATTGGTTTCGTGATTGCCGCCTTTGGGATGCTTGGCTTTATCCTGAAATTACCAGCAATCTTGAATGCTGTTTGTCTGATTGGTGGGGTAGCGCTCAGCTTGTGGTCTCTCAAGGGGACGGGTGCCAAATCCACACCAACTGAAGATGTAGCCAGCTACCGCAACTTAGTAGCAGGTTTCACCCAGAAATATCACTTTGATCCTGTTGCAAATATCGCCGATCTCTTGATGCCCGCAGAAAAGTATCACGAACTCGTGAAGAAGATTGCCGACTTAGAAGACAAAATTGAGACTGAAGAACATAAGATTATCCAATTTAAGAATGATAACCTAGAGGTTCTACAGCTAACCGATGCCAATACCAACTGGTCGGTTGTCGCCCAAAAGGTGCTTGGATTACAAGAACAAATCAACCAACAAACCCAACTTGCCCAACAACAAAAGATTGTCGCCCAAGACTTGGAACAAGCCTTAAGTAACCAAAAAGACTATCAGCAAAAGAGTGCCTTGCTCTTTGCCCAAAACCAGGTTGCAAACCTAGCAGAGTTCAAAAAAAAGGCTGACCAGAATCGTGAGCAAACTAACCTCAAAAACTGGCTAGAACTACAAGAAAAGACGTTAGGAAAAGATTTAGCGAGTTTCTTGAACAAGGAATTATCGGCTGAGTCGATTGCAAAGCAATTGCAAGAAGTGAAGACAGAACAAGCAACACTAAATGAACAGATCAACGAAAATCGTCAACTCGGTTCTGACCTGCGCAGTACCCAAAACCTTTTGGCAAACGATACTGCCGTCCAAGAACTTAACCAAGAAATTTCCGACTTAGAGGCCCAAATTTTGGACCAAATGGATGCTTGGTTAGTCAATAAGTTGGGGAGCTCGTGGATCAGTGCGATGCTCAATCACGCCAGCAAGGACCGCTTTCCTAAGATGGAAGAGGCAGCCCAAAAATACTTTGGCTTACTCTCCGGCGACCGTTATCCAAAACTTGAGATTACTGAGAAAGCAGTCCAAGTAAAGAACCAGGCTAACGAGGTCTTGACTCCAGAGAAGCTTTCACGCGGAACCGTCGAACAGCTGTATTTTGCCTTGAAACTTGCCTTTGTGGAACAGATTAGCCCAGACGTTTCCTTACCAGTTTTAATTGACGATGCATTTGTCAATTTTGACCCAGAACGGGTACAATACATGAAGGAGCTTTTGGATAATTTAGCCAGCACGAGTCAGGTTATTCTGTTCACGGCCCGTCCTGATATCGCCGAGCTTTTTGGCGATTCAGACGATAACTTAGTTAGAATGTAGGAATAATATGTTAAAAAAACTGCAAGATTATAACATCGATGAGGAAATGGACTTAGTCGTCCTCTTAAAGAGTGCTGACGTACGCCAAACAAAAGCGGGCAAGCAATACTTAGCCCTCACTTTCGAAGACACAACCGGTCAGATTCGCGGAAACTTCTGGGATGCTTCTGGGGAAGATATTGATTCTTTCCAAGCCGGAAACATCGTTGAATTGAGTGGTAAGAAGGAACTCTACCAAAACGCACCGCAAGTGAAGATTTATGGCTTGCGGTCAGTTGGACCCGATGAAGGATACGATTTGAACCAATTCGTCAAAGGCGCTCCAATGACTGCTGAACAGATGCAAAACGAAATCAACCAGTTGATTTTCCAAATCTTAAATCCAACTTGGAATCGTATCGTCCGTGCTTTGATGAATAAGTACCAGGATCGTTTTTACAGCTATCCAGCTGCCAAAACCAATCACCACGCAATGAAGGGGGGACTTGCTTATCATACGTTGAGCATGGCCAAGCTAGCTCAGAAAATATCTGAGCTCTATCCCCAAGTTGACGAATCCTTACTACTTGCCGGAGCTATTTTGCATGACTTAGGTAAAACCATCGAGCTTTCTGGACCTATTGGCACAGAATACACCGTTGTTGGTAATTTAGTAGGGCACATTGTTTTAATCGACGAAGAAATCATCAAGATTGCAGACGAGTTGAAACTTGACCAAACGACCGAAGACTTCTTGGTCTTGCGCCACTTAGTCTTGGCTCACCACGGCTTGCAAGAATATGGCTCACCAGTTCGTCCCCAAATTATGGAAGCAGAAATCTTGCACCAAATCGACGAGATGGATGCCTCATTAAACATGATGACCAATGCGCTTGAAAGAACGACCCCAGGACAATTTACAGACCGAATTTTTGCCTTAGACAACCGTCGTTTTTACAAGCCCAACTTGTTAACGACAGAAGCTCCTAAGAAAAACTAAAATAATAAATCAAAAGAATTAAATCAAAAGAATTACAAAACAAAATAAGCACAAAAAAAGTTGAATCCGCAGATTCAACTTTTTATTTTGTTAAAATTATTATTATTTAGATGATGATTTAGTTGATGTTGATTTCGAACTTGATACAGCGTATTGGCTTAAGACATTCTTCAAATCGCTATCTTTGATATCAACGTCTGCTTTGTCAAGGACCTTAGCAATTACACTTTGCATAACTGTTGAGTCTTGTAACATTGAAGTATAAAGTTGATCATCGATTTCTTTCTTGTGATCAGCAAGTGTACCCTTAGCAGGACGGTTCATCATTTTGATTACGTGGTAACCATATTGTGTCTTAACAGGTGTCTTAGTATATTCGCCTTCTTTAAGCTTGAATGCAGCTTCCTTGAAGGTTGAATCTAAGGTTGTATCTGTATTATCGAATGCTGCAATCTTACCAGCATCGTCTTTATTAGCTGTATCAGTTGAATACTTAGCAGCTAATGTCTTGAAGCTTTCACCTTTAGCGAGGGCTGCGATAACAGTCTTAGCTTCAGCTTCAGTCTTAACTAAGATATGTTGCACAGTGACTTTAGGTTCGTATGACTTCCAAGCTTTTGTTTCTTGAGCCTTGGTGATCTTCTTCAAATCTTTCAAAGCAGTTTCAGTCAACATGTTAGTCTTAATGTTTTTCTTGAATGTGCTTTGAGTCAAACCATTTTGTTCAAGAACTGAGTCAAATGAAGTACCGTATTGTTTCTTGTACTTGTTGAATTCAGTAGTTACTTTCTTAGAAGAAACTTTGTCGCCATATTGTTCATCTAAAACATCTTGGATAATCATGTTTTGGAAGGCAGATTGGCCAGCAGTTGATTTCTTCATTTCTTCATAGTAAGCAGATTCGGTGATTTTACCACCTTTATAACTTGCTACGGTTTTATCGCTACCACATGCGGCAAGAGTTAATGAAAGAGCAGAGACACCAACGATTGCGGCAATTCTTTTGGTAATTTTGTTCATGAAAAATACACATCCTTAACTATTAGTTATAACCCATTCAATATAACACAAAATATTTTCTAAAAGTACGATTTTGCTTAATTTCACAGAATATTCAAGATTTCGTTAAAAAAAATTAACGTTAACTATTCCTCTGTATTAAGGTTTTCCAAGTGACTTGTGAGACTTTCAATCTTTTCGCTGATGCGATTCAAGTTTGGCTTGATTTGGTTTTGATAACCATCAATCCGATCTGTAATGTCGTTAACAAGGTCAGTGACAGACTTTTGACCATCAGTTTCTAAGTATTCCTTGTCGTGCGTAATCTTAGCCAAATTGATTTCGATATTTTGTGAATCAGTCACAGTATCTTCAATTTGTTGTTTTAAATCTTGTTTGATAGTATTGCCAGTATTAGGATTCTTTAAATAACCAACTACAGTTCCGAGTACGG
>CAMJXI010000043.1 GCA_946409675.1 uncultured Lactobacillus sp.
GATTTCCATTGGTGACTGGAGTTCAGACGTGTGCTCTTCCGATCTAGAAAGAATTTCAAAGATGTTCTCTTCTAAAGATAGGTCGACGTTGTCTTGGACGTCTTTTAAATAAATGACAGAACCGGTGACGCTTAGAGTCAACTTGTCGAGGTTAGCAAGGACGAGGTCGATGTTGTTGCTGGAACGTTCGATTAAGACCCGAATCGCTTGGGGCTCGATTTGAAGTTGCTCTTTGTCGACGACGTATTTGACGACCTTACTGATATCGTTGGGACGTAACGTTGTCTCAATTTGTTGGAAACCTTTTTTGATGAGTTTGGTTAATTTTTTGCGTTGATCGAGTTTTTCGTAGTCGGCCTTAATAATAATTGGGTTGTCTAATTGTTCGAGTTGGCCAAAGATATTTTCGAGTTCTTCGAGTTCGAATTTTTTGAAGTTATTTTTCTTACCGGTGAGGAAAAGCGGACTTTTAATAATGATAATTTTTTGGTCACCAAATAAAGAAGATTCGGTCAGGTTGGCGAGTAATTCGTCTAAGCCCTCGCTGTCCAAATCAACGGTTACGCGTTCGATGCCTTTGTAGATGGGCCGATCTAAGACTTCGGACAAGACAAAATCGTTGAATCTGAGGTCGGGTCCTACTATTAAAATGTTTGGTTGAGTAGCGTTTTTGACGGCCAGTAAGTTAGTTATTTCCACGGTTAACCTCTAAAAATGAAGTGAATTTTTGATTCCCGAAGGGATCATAATACCAAGTAATCATACCATATTCGGCTGTATTTAGACTTGCGATATTTTGGGATTTGAGGAGAGCTAAGGTCTCTGGATGGGGGTGACCGTAGCGGTTGTTGCGTCCGGCGGAAATAATTCCCAGTTTGGGCTGCGTATTTTCGATAAATAGCTGAGAACTAGAGGTCTTACTCCCATGATGCCCAAGTTTGAAATAATCGAATTTGAGATTGGGATAGAGTGCCAATATTTTTTCTTCACCCGCTTGGTCCAAGTCCCCAGAGAAAAACCAACTTTTATTCTGAATATTAACAAGCATAGTGAGTGAATCTTCATTCTTGCCGGCACTTGGAAAAGTGGGGTATAGAACCTGAAAATTCAGGTCAGAAAAATAGAGAGATTGACCCGCGGTGACGGGAACTAATCTAACTTGGTTGAGGTTGTTTTTAACTTTTTTGTAAAAACTTCTATTGTTTTGCATGCCCTCCGCAAAATAAATATTGCGCACTGGAAAATGCTTTAACAACTGGTCTAAATCACCGAGATGATCGGCGTCTTGGTGCGTGAGAAAGACACCGTCGAGATGGCTAATTCCTTGTTGTTTTAAGTATGGAATGGTGATCTTTTCGACATTTGTTTTACCGGTACTCTTGCGTCCAAAAGACAGCTTGCCACCAGTATCGATTAGGTAGGTTTTACGAATAATTGGGGTTGTTAAAAGAATGCTGTCCCCCTGCCCCACGTCTAAGAAACTAACCTGACCTTGGAGCGGAAACTTAATAAAAGCAATATTGAGAAAGAAGATTGAAAGTCCAGAAAACAAAATCTTTTGGGATGTGTTTAAGCGACTAACTTGATGAATGCTTATCTTTTTTCTTCTTCGTTCTTTCGTCTGTCTCTTTGTCTTCCCTGCCTTCTGGTCTCTTTGAACCACCAAAATAAAACTAACAATTAAAACTATTAAAAGAAGACAGACGAGAACGTTAATCTGTCCTAACACGACAACCCCAAACCGTTTGGCACCAAAGCCATTAATAACCTGATTAACGAGTCCTAGCACACTGTCACAAATTTCAGCAATTACAGGACAAATTGATGAATTAAGCAGTCCAAGCATCGTGAATGGCAGGATTACGAAGTTAAAAATTGGGACAATCAGGAAGTTATTGACAACGGTTAAGAGATTTAACTCATAGAAATTAAAGATCAAAACAGGTGCAATTAAGGTATTAAGTGCTAAATTTTTCCGCCAATAATTATTTGTTTTGATAATGCGAAGGCCAAATACGAGCAAATAACTTAGTTGGGCACCGATACCTAAAAAGACACTGGGAAAAAAGATTAGGTGTGTGAGAGTGACGAGGCTCAATTGATCGATGCTTGAGATTTTAATTTGGGATTTATTGCAAAATAAGCTGATGAAGAAGCCCAAGGTGGCGCGCACGAGACCCGCTTGTGCAAGACCTAAGAAAACTAGAATTGGTAACAAAATTGCCTTAACAACCAATAATTCGTTTTGCGTGCGACGCAGGATTGTCCCAACCAAATCGATAATCTTGGTGTACAAGTAAACGTGGAGTCCGGAAATACAAAGTAAGTGAATTACCCCTAGATTACGGAAATTATCAACGACTTCACGAGTCGAACTGTCTAAGTTCTCACTTAGAACAAGCTGACCGGCGAAAAATTGAAGGTTCTTGGGTAAACTCAGAAAATATTGTTTAATCTTAGCGCGCATAAATGATAACCAATCAAGGAGTGTCAGATTCTTAGGAGCCACCTGGTAGTCTTTCACCTCCAACTGATACTTAATCCCCTTACGTTTGGAATAATTTCTTAAATCAAATTCAGCGGGGTTTTTCGCAGTTTTAACTAGGCTCTGCTCAGATTGTTTAACTTGCAATAAGAAGGGCTTCTGTTTATTCAATAGCTGGTCGAAATCATCATTCACTGTTAAAGAAAGACTAACCTTTTGAGAACCGGTAGCCGTTCCATAACCAAATTGGTCAATCACATTAAACTGATCTGGTCGAATAACGAAGACTTCTCCGTTACCCACTTTTGGCTGCGCATTAAATCGCTGCTCCTGAAAAAGGGTCAGTGAAATAAAGCAAATAAGAATAAGAAAGCAAATCTTCCAATTAAATTTGCGAAAAATTAACCAGCACAAATAAGCCATGATGGTTAAAAGAACTAGCTTAAATAACCACCCTTTTGTGTCCCACAAGATAAAGGTCCAACAGATTAAGCAGAGAACGAGTAAAAATAGTTGTCCCGGTTGACTTAAAAAGAGGCTAAACCGTGATTTGATCTTCGAGGCTAGCAAAGGTCTTGTCTCCGATACCACTAACGTTTTTTAGGTCAGCTGTAGTTTTGAAACCCCCGTTTTCTTCACGATAGGAAATTATTTGTTCGGCCTTTTTAGGTCCGATTCCGTTTAATTCCATTAGCTCGGCAGAAGTGGCGGTATTGATATTAATTAATTTAGAATCACCAGAATTGGAATCATTTCCTTTACCAGATGTGGGAGAACCATTTGCGGTGGCACTGGGAAGTTCGTCGACAACCTCGCCTTTAAAAGGAACGTAGATTTTATCTTGGTCGTTGAGAATTTGGGCACGATTAATTGCTTTTAAATTGGCGTTTTTGAGGGTTCCACCGGCTCGGTTGATTAGGTCGTTTAAGCGTGCATCGGCTTTAAGTGAGTAGACACCCTCTTTCTTGACGGCACCGGTCAAATCGACAACTATCTCAGACTTTTTCGAACTATTCTTACCTTTGTTATCTGATTTCTTGATGGGTTTAGTCTCTAGAGTTGGGTGGCCGTTTGGACTGGCCTGATTGAAGACTGAGTCGTTGTTGACACTACTACTTTTCTGCCAGAAGATAAAAATTCCAGCCAAAATGCCAAGAGCAATTAAGATTACTAATTTGTGCTGTTTAACTTTTTCTAAAAGATCCATATTTATCACCTCAATAATAAATACGAATAATCGTTAAAAAATTTTTTACAAAGTAAAAAAACACAACATTTATTTATGTTGTGTTAAATAATCTAATGCATCTTCAAATGTAGCAACAGGTACAATTTTCATTTTGGTTTTAAGATCTTTCGCCGTCCTCACCGCTTCCGCGTAGTTCGTCTCACTCTTCTTAACCCCACTCGGTTGATCCGTCGGAGCAAAGAACACCACCGCTTTAGCCTTCGCCGCCGCAGCCACCTTCTTATCTACTCCCCCAATTATCCCAACCTTGCCATTCTCATCTATCGTCCCTGTTCCCGCAATCTTCTTTCCGCCAGTCAAACTCTTACCCGTAAATTCCTGGTAGAGTTCCAGCGTAAACATCAATCCCGCAGATGGTCCGCCCAAATCGGTTACATTGATTTTCACCTTAGGCGTCGTCGTCACAGAAATCTGTGACCCTAAAGTCATCCCAATCCCCGGCTTCTTCGTCGCCTTCACCAAAATCAATTTACCCGAGATCTGCTTTTCCTTCTTGTCCCGCAAAACCGTCAGCTCAACCTTTTGGCCAACTTCTTTACCTGACAAGTATTTCTGCATCTCAGTCGTATCTGCAAACTCTTTTTGGTCAATCTTCGTAATCAAGTCGCCAACCTTCAACCGGTTGTAAAAATCCGACACCTCTTGCACATCCATGACAAACATCCCATCAAAAGTGGTTTTTGCTGGAATCTTAGCTTTCTTGCTCGCCGTCAGTAGCGCCAAATTTGTTCCTTGATGCATGTCGTAATCCGAAATCTTATCCCAGCCTTCAACATCACCACTCCCATAAACGTCTGACTTCAACGCCAATTCGTGGTAAGGTACAAAGCCCGCAAAAAGATAGTCGAACACTAGCGCCGGTCGAATGCTCACCGAAGTCGAATAAAGTTTACCCTTAGCCTTTGGTTTTTCGGGCATCGTAATATAGCGGGCAACCTCATCAAGTGGTCCTGGACTCTCGACCACGTACTTCGTCGGTAACCCAAGCACGGCCATCAGTCCAATGACAACCAAAAATCCAATCAGCCATCTCTTAGTTGATTTTTTTAGTGTTAATTTCAATAATTAAACCTCATATTTTTGTTTGAGTGCTAACTCCACATTTTTCGGAACCAACTCGCTCACGTCCCCACCAAAGCGCGCAACTTCCTTAATCATGCTAGACGAAATAAAACTATCATTCGTCTCCGCCAAAAAGAAGATTGTCTCGAGCTCCGGTGCCTGCGTCTTGTTAATCGCAGCTACTTCGCGTTCAAATCCAAAATCATTTTCATTGCGCAACCCCCGCACAATAAACTCAGCTCCAAGTTTCCGAGCCACATTCACCGTCAGACTCGCTGACTCGTTCACCACCGTAATGTTTGCAACATCTTTGAAACATTCTTCAGCTAGCGCCACCCGTTCTTCAGGAGTAAACAAATATTTTTTCGTCGTATTCGTCGTAATCACAAAATAAACTTGGTCAAATACCCGGCTTGCCTTCACGGCCGTCCGCACATGCCCATTCGTAATCGGATCAAAACTCCCCGGAAAAATTGCACTTGTCATAATTAACCTCTTTTATAGTAACGAACCATCGTACTTCCGTAGCGATGTTCCTTAGTTAATTCAAACCCTTCTATTTCTGGTAAATCTGTCTCGCTATCAGTTTCTGCCACCACGCGGGCATCCTCTGCTAACAAATCTAATTTTAATAAAGTCGCCATCACCTTGCTAATTTTTTGTTTAGCGTAAGGTGGATCTAAAAAGACCAAATCATACTTAACATCCTTCGTCGCCAGAAAATTCAAGGCACCAAAGTCGGCTCTTTTATAAACCGTAAAACGTTCTACTTCTTTAGTCAGCTCCACGTTTTTCTTAATGACCGCAACTGCATCCGGTGCAATATCTACCAAATCAGCTGCATCCATTCCTCGTGACACGGATTCAATAGCCAGTGCCCCACTTCCGGCATACAAATCAAGTACACGGCCGCGATCAAAAAATTGACCCAAACTATTGAAAATCGATTCCTTCACCTTGTCGCCCGTTGGTCGGGTCTTCGACGAAGAAAGCGTAAATAAATTTCTGCGTGCATATTTTCCTGCAATTATTCTCAATTTATTCAGCTCGATTCTCTTCGTTTATTTTAATTGCCTCATCGTGTAACTCTTGAATGCTCTCTTTAGAGTGTTCACTCGAGAAATCCAGTTCTGGTTTCTTCGAAAGCGAGAACTTCTTTACGAAATTAGCCTTTTTCAACTGGTTCTGAATTCGTTCCACGTCTTCCATTTTCACGTACAAATAAACGTACAGTAACTTCTTCGAAACGTAAGCCACATTGCCGTATTGATATAACTTCTTCTGGTCATTTAAGTTCTTAATCCAAACAATCAAACCAATTCTAGTGTTCAACCGTTCATTCATTTCCAAATTCATCTAATTGCACCTCTCGTGAAGCTTTTTCTGTCGCAGCAATATTTAAGACCAGCCCAATTGAGGCCGTTAACGCCACAATACTTGACCCCCCGTAACTGATAAACGGCAAAGTTACCCCAGTGATTGGCAGTAACCCAAGCGCCGCCCCCACGTTAAAGAAGGTTTGAATCAGAATCATCGTGGCGACCCCATAACAAACTAACGCGTTAAACGTGCTTTGGGCTTTCAACCCAACCATCGTAATCCGCCAAATTAAGAAGAAGAGGATTGCCAAAATTGCGATTGCCCCAATGACCCCTAATTCTTCTGTAATAACTGAAATAATAAAATCGGTGTATGGTTCAGGCAAGTAGCCCCGTTTTTGGATACTGTTACCCAGTCCTACGCCAAAAAGTCCGCCGTTGTGCATCGCATAATATGAGTTAACCAGTTGTGCCCCACCATGTTGTTCTAGCCTGAAGGGATCACTAAACGAGATCAACCGTTGGAACTGATAGCTGTTTTGTAAGAATGGCGGATTCCAAGCAATCAAGAACACTACCAGACCAACAACCACTGTGATCAATAAAATATAAAATAATAAGGCGAGTCTTGAAGGAATCCCAGACAAGGTGAACATCACAAAAGTAATGAAGAAGAGGATTGCTGCCCCACCTAAGTCGGGTTGGACTAAGACCATGATAATCAAGAGAATCGCAATAATTGAGGGGTGAAATAGCTCGGCCATGATTTTGCCGCTGACGAACTTTCCGTCTCGCAGACTAAGCACGTAAGCCAGGTAGACTATCAAGATAAGCTTTAAGAACTCGACTGGTTGAATATTAATCGGTCCGAGGTTAATCCAACCAACGGCACCGTTAACCGCAGCAGAGTCCCCTTTGATGAATTTTAAGGCAACCAAATAAACCAGCATCAACGCAATGACGAGCATCGCAAATTGAATAACGGATTTGTTCTTAAAGATTCGTAATTTCATTTGAAAAATTACCGCACCAATAATCAGAGCCGGAATTAAAAACATCAATTGCCTTTTTAAATACGACGTCGGATCAAGGTCATTGATAATCAAAACATCTGAACTGGCTGAGTAAATCATTACTAACCCAATTCCCGCTAGTAAAAGGAAGGGAATCAGGACGCCATAGTCAAGATAACTAATCTTTTTCTTTTTCAAAAAAACACCCCTAAAATAATCTTTCTTAATTATATCATGGATTAAGAAAAGTACTAAAAAAAGCCAAATAGAAATTCATCTACTTGGCTTAAATTAATAATTTAGTTTGCTTGACCCTTACGTTTGTCATACTTTTGACGTTCCGTAGTGTTTAAAATCTTCTTACGAAGACGAACACTCTTAGGGGTTACTTCACAATATTCATCTTCATTCAAGAATTCAATTGATTGTTCAAGTGAAAGGTTCTTAGGTGTCTTGATAGCTGCGGCGTGATCTTTACCAGATGCACGAGTGTTGGTAAGGTTTTTACCCTTAGTAACGTTAACAGCGATATCACGATCAGATCGGAAGAGCGTCGTGTAGGGAAAGAGTGTAGATCTCGGTGGT
>CAMJXI010000044.1 GCA_946409675.1 uncultured Lactobacillus sp.
ACCACCGAGATCTACACTCTTTCCCTACACGACGCTCTTCCGATCTTTCAATCATATTTTTTCCTTTGCTAATCTGGGTTATCTTGGCTCAATAACCATTGTAAGTAGGCATAGATAAAGGGATCTAGATCACCGTTCATTACGGCTTGGCCATTGCTGGTCTCGTAGTTGGTCCGGTGATCCTTGACCATCGTGTAAGGATGAAAGACGTAGGATCTAATTTGGGAACCCCAGCCGATGTCCATTTGGACACCCTTTAGTTTCAACTTCTCGGCGGCTTTCTTCTGCTCTTCTAATTTGAACAATTTAGAGCGGAGCATATTCATGGCCGTATCCCGGTTTTGAAATTGGGAACGTTGGGCTTGAGATGACACGACAATCCCGGTTGGTAAATGCGTGATTCGTACCGCACTCGAGGTCTTGTTGATGTGTTGTCCACCGGCACCACTCGAACGAAAGACATCGGTCCGTAAATCATCAGGGTTGATGTCGACGTTGATGCTCTCGTCGATTGCTGGTGTCACTTCAATCGAACAAAAACTGGTGTGACGACGTTTTGCCGAATCAAACGGCGAAATCCGCACCAAACGGTGTACCCCGTGTTCAGACTTCAACATGCCGTACGCGTTTTTGCCTTCGATAGTGACACTGACACTCTTAACGCCGGCCTCATCACCATTTTGGTAATCGTCCACGATAAACTTAAAACCATGTTTCTCGGACCAGCGTTGGTACATTCGATAAAGCATCTCGCCCCAGTCTTGGGACTCGGTGCCGCCAGCTCCGGGGTGAATTTCTAACAAGGCGTCATGGCCGTCGTATTCATCGGATAAGAGTAAGTTTAATTCGTAGCTTTGTAATTTTTTCTGGAGTTCTTTAATTTGTTGCGCGAGTTCAGTTTCTAGGCTTTCATCTGCTTCATCACGCAAAATTTCGAGGCTGAGGTTGGCCGACTCGTAATCTTCTTCTAGGGAATGAAAATTGTCATACTTTTCCTTCAATGAATTGGTCTCGTCAATTACGACCTGCGCGCTTTTGGAATCGTTCCAAAAGTCGGGTTCAGCCATTTTGGCTTCGTTAATCGCAATTGATTCGTTTAAGGCATCGAGGTCAAAGTGACCCCCTAAAGTAATTTAGTTTGGTACTTATCGCATTTAAATCGCGTGAATAATCACTTAATTCCATAAAATTTGCTCCTTTAACTCTTTTGCTTGACCATCTCAATAAAAAATCAGGTATGCAAAAACTGCACCCCTGATTTTTTATTAACGTCTAATATTTTGACGGATTTGAGCTTTCATAAATAATCTAGTTGCGTCAAATTCGATATTTGCAATCATTTCTTCAAACATTTGGTAACCAGCTTCTTGATATTCCACGAGTGGGTTCAATTGGCCATAGCCACGAAGTCCGATTGATTGACGGAGTTGATCCATCGCATCGATGTGATCTGTCCAGCGTTCGTCAACCGTTCTCAGAATAACTACTTTTTCAAATTCTAGTAATTGTGATGGGTCACTTAACATTGATTGTTTGTCATCATAATTTTCTTCAGCCATACCATAGAGGGTAGCGACGATTTCATCTGGGGTCATGCCCTTAAGATAAGTCTTGTTGGCTACTTCTTCTGAAGTGATTGTGTTAATCATGAATTCGTGTAGTGCTTCTAAACGCCATTCTTCTTGTTTGCCTTGAGTGTACAAGTCAACGTAATGTTGGATTGTTCTCTTGATCATTGGCATCAAGACAGATTTCAATTCTGTTTCTTCTTCGATGACGTGCATTCTTTCACCGTAAATAATTTCACGTTGCGTACGCATAACATCATCGTATTGAAGGGTTTGTTTACGAGTATCATAGTTATTACCTTCGACCCGTTTTTGGGCACCTTCAACTTGTTTGGTAATCAAGCGACTTTCGATGACTTTTTCATCATCATTGTCACTGATCCGGTCCAAGAATGATTTAACTCGTTCTGAACCAAAACGCTTCATCAAGTCATCTTCGAGTGACAAGTAGAATCTAGTTTCACCTGGATCACCTTGACGACCAGAACGTCCTCTTAATTGGTTATCGATTCTTCGTGATTCATGACGTTCAGTACCGATAACGGCAAGGCCACCGAGTTCGGTGACGCCAGGCCCTAATTTAATATCGGTCCCACGACCAGCCATGTTGGTGGCAATAGTTACGGCACCACGTTGACCAGCGTTCATAACGATTTCAGCTTCCTTGAAATGGTTTTTGGCATTCAAGACGGCATGAGGAATCTTCGCTTGGTCAAGTAAGTGTGAGAGACGTTCTGATGATTCGATGGCCACAGTACCAATCAACATTGGTTGACCATTATCATGACGTTCTTTGATTTCCTTAACAACAGCGTTGAATTTGCTTTCCAAAGTTGGGTAAAGCATATCTGGGTTATCCACACGAATCAACGGACGGTTGGTTGGAATGGTGATAACTTGCATGTTGTAAATTTCACGGAATTCTTCTTCTTCAGTCTTAGCGGTACCAGTCATCCCTGAAAGTTTAGCGTACATTCTGAAGTAGTTTTGGTAAGTAATTGTTGCTTGCGTTTTGTTTTCTTCTTCAATCTTAACTGCTTCTTTTGCTTCAATCGCTTGGTGGAGTCCGTCAGAATAACGACGGCCGTCCATTACACGACCAGTAAATGAATCAACGATTAAGACTTTGCCTTCAACAACCACGTAGTCGATATCGAGTAACATGATGTAGTTGGCACGTAATGATTGATCAATATGATGCACTAAGGCAGCATTATCGATGTCGTAAAGGTTCTTCAAGCCAAAGTTAGCTTCGGCTTTTTTAATCCCGATGTTGGTCAAACTGATGGTCTTAGTAGGCCAGTCAATTCTGTAATCACCGTTTTCAGTTTCTTTATCTTTTTCGTCGGTAGTATCTTCGACCAATGACTTAACGAAACGGTCGGCACGAAGATAGTCCCCAGTAGCCATGGTTGATTGACCAGAAATAATCAAAGGAGTACGAGCTTCATCGATTAAGATTGAGTCAACTTCATCGATTACGGCGAAGTTAAGAGGGCGTTGAACCATTTGGTCCTTGTAAACGACCATGTTATCACGCAAGTAATCAAAACCAAGTTCACTGTTGGTTGAGTATGTAATATCAGAGTTGTATGCTTCACGTTTTTCGTCAGCACTTTTTGCGTTCAAGTTTAAGCCAACAGAAAGTCCGAGCCAGTTATACAATTGGCCCATTTCTGTAGCATCACGGCTTGAAAGGTATTCGTTAACAGTAACAACGTGCACACCTTTGCCGCCTAAAGCGTTTAGGTAAACAGTCATGGTACAAGTTAAAGTCTTACCTTCACCAGTCATCATTTCAGAAATATTACCTTCATGTAATGAGATGGCACCGATAATTTGCACACGGAAAGGATAGAGTCCAAGGACACGTTTTGCACCTTCACGAGCTGTTGCAAATGCTTCAGGCAGAAGGTCGTCGAGTGTTTCGCCTTTGGCCAAACGTTCCTTATATTCAACTGTGTGGTGTTGTAATTGTTCATCAGTTAAGGCAGCAAAATCATCTGCTAATGCTTCAACTTTATCTGCCAAGTGTTCAAATTTCTTTAGTTCGCGCTTATCACTATCTACAATCTTTTTTAGAATATTAGCCATTAATTAGAGTCCTCAGTTAGTCATTAAATGTTTATTTACACTTGGTTTAGTGTACCATTTTTAATTTGAAATTCATATTACTAAACCATTAAAAAAAGAGCCAAACCGGCTCTTCTACTATAACATTAATTATTCGTCTGTTTCAATTAAACCGTAGCGACCATCACGACGGCGGTAAACGATACTTGTGCCGTTAGTATCAGCATCTTCAAAAATAAAGAAGTTATGACCTAACATATCCATTTGTAAAACTGCTTCTTCAGGATCCATTGGTTTTAAGCTAACACGTTTTGTTCTTACGATATCAAGGGTTTCTGTCTTTTCATCATCATCATAGTCTACTAAATCAGGCTCTGGTGCTTCGGTCAAGAAATCATTAATTCCCTTTTCACGACTCTTACGGTTAATTCTGGTTTTGAATTTTCTAATTTGGCGCTCAAGCTTTTCAGAAACGAAATCGATACTTCTGTACATATCATCGCTAGTTTCCTCAGCTCTTAAAACAAGGTAAGGAAGCGGAATAGTAACTTCAACTTTAGCTGTCCGATCTTGATAAACTTTTAAATTTACGTGTGTGATTACTTGAGGATCATCTTCGAAATATTTCCCGAGTTTTGATAGTCTCTTTTCCACATAATCTTTTAAAGCATCTGTTACTTCTATATTTTCTCCGCGAACATTATAACTTAACATAATGGTTCTCCTTTCCGGCACCTAGAAGGCGCTTTCTTTAGTTTTATTATATCAAAGTGAGCGTCATTTGATAATAATAATCAACGAATTATGCAAAAACTTTCAAATTGACAAGTGGGAAATTGCTTTTGCAAAATATCGCGTGCATGGTACGCTGTCCGACCCGTGGTGTACAAGTCATCCAATAACAATACTCTACCTGAAAGTTGCGGAGATTCGGTGAAGTTTTCACGGAGATAAAATGTTTGTTTGGTCGTCATGCGTTGCTTGCGGTCCTTTTGTGATTGAGGCATTTCGTTGGTTTGTTTTTCGAGCACATAGGTCAAGGGACAAATCTCTTCAAAAATCGAGCTGATTGTGTCGAATTTGCGACTAGCAATGTGCTTCGGGTCGGTTGGCAGTGGCACGTAAAAATCATACTGCAGCTGGCAAAAATCGCTCCGAATTAATTCAATGAAAACTTTGCGTAGTTCGTAGTCGCCGTATTTCTTGTAGTTCTTCACTAACTCGTGCATCCCCTCGTTGTAGGAAAAGAGTGAATGATTCACTAAAAAGTTGCCGTGATACATCCGCTCCCAGCGTTCACAATCGACGCATAGGCGCTCGTCTTCTTGTTCACGGTCGCATTTGGGGCAACGCGGTTGGCCTAGCAAATGAAATTCTGCGCGACAATTTGCACAAAGAACGTGTTCTTGGTCGGTCTTTTTTGGACTAAGCAACGCCAGCAAGTCTAATTGACTTCTGATGGGTTGGTTGCAGACTAAGCAAAAATCAGTCATGATTCATCCCCTTGATTTCTTTAACGGCGGCTTTGATGTTAGCCGTGTACTGGTGATAAAAGAAGTAGATATTGCCGTTGGGGTCGTCTTTGGCACGTCCAACCCGGCCGGCGATTTGAATTAAGGCAGCCGAATTATAGATGGCGTCGTCAGCATCCAAAATAAAGACTTGCACGTGTTTGATGGTGACGCCTCGTTCTAAAATAGTGGTAGTCAATAGGATATCAAGTTCACCGTTACGAAAGCTCGCCACCTTAGCTAAGCGGTCCTTGTCACCGGAATAGACGGTTTCAAATCGCAGTGCCGGAAACTTTTTGGTCAATATTTCCCGGTAAATAGATAATTGCCTAATCTTGGGCACGAAGATTAAAATCGGTTTTTTAAAGGCAATGTTTTGTTTCAACAAAAAGAGAAAATAATGGTTCAGCCGTTTGTTCTTAATAATCGTGGGTCTGATCAGCATCTTCAGTTTTGGCACCGGCAAGTGATGACCGTGAAAGCGGCGTTTAAGTAAGCTGTAATTCAACTTCTTTTGTTTGACTAGGGCGAGTTGTTCTTTAGACGGGGTGGCCGTCAAAAAGAAACGTGAGCCAATGGTTTTGACCGCGTTTTTCGCACCGAAGTTTAAGACTGCGTTGTTGCGGAACGGAAAAGCGTCCACTTCATCGATAATGATCAGGTCAAAAGCGTGGTAGAACTTCAGGAGCTGGTGGGTAGTGCAGATTGTGAGATTCTCGAAATTTGGTTCATGATATTCTTGACCGTGATATTTGCCGATAGTTATCGTATTAAACGCTTGTTGGAAACGGGGATAAAGCTCGTTCACGACGTCAATGCGGGGAGTTGCCAGACAAACTCGCTCACCCTGAATTAGTGCTTGATTGACGACTTCAAAAAGCATCTCGGTCTTCCCGGCACCGGTAACCGCGTGGACAAGGTGATCTTGCTTTAAGGCTAAAGAGTTAAGCAATTCCTGACTAATCTTTTGTTGGCTGGGGGTCAGTTCACCTTCCCAGGTTAGATAGTTTGCTTGCAAATCTTGCTTAATTTGTTCTGCTTCATAACGGTACAAGAAGTCGGTCTGGCAGACGCGACCCAAAGCAATGCAGGTTCGGCAATAAAAAGTTTGGTCCGGAAGTTGCGCTACACAGATTGTCCCGCAACGGTTACAATAATAACCATCAGAGTATCGAACTATTCCAGACACAAAAGTAAGACCGCTCCTCTGGCTCATTAATTGAGTTGTTTCGATCCACTGGCGACCCCGTAACTTATTCATTTCTTGATTATTGTTCTTTACATTTTCTTGTCCCATCATTTCGCCCTCACTAATAAATACGCCAAAGGAGTGCTTTATTTTGTCAGATTACTTAACAATTAAAAATAATGGCTCGGCCGAAATTGTCATCAAAAAGAGTCGCTTCGTCGCAACTTTTCAGCGCGTTGCAAATGAAGAAGAAGCCCAAGATTTTATCAAGGCTGTCAAAAAAGAACACCACACAGCAACCCACAACTGCAGCGCTTATACGATTGGCTTAAATGACGAGATTCAACGAGCACACGATGACGGCGAGCCCTCCGGTACCGCCGGCGTTCCCATGCTTGAGGCCTTAAAGAAAATGAAGTTAAAGAATATTGCGGTCGTCGTCACCAGATACTTCGGTGGGATTAAGCTTGGAGCAGGCGGTTTGATTAGAGCCTACAGTAACGCGGTCTCCAACGGAGCAAAGGAAATTGGCGTCGTCTTGCGCGTACTCCAACCTCAACTAAGTTTCGACATTCCGTACGATAAGCTGGGACCGGTCGAATATTACCTCGAACAAAATAATATCTTCGTCGCAAATAAAGATTTTGGGGCTTCAGTCTTGATAACCATTTTTTTGGATGACGAAGCCATCAGCGTCTTTCAAGAAGGTCTGGCCCAAATTTTGAACCAAATTCCCGACATTACGGTCGGTGAAGCGCGGTACAACGAAATAGAACAAGCAATTGAATAATAAAAATTGACTAATTAGGTCTTACCTTTTCCAAGGTATTTCGATAAAAATCTAATTAGTCTTTTTTTGTTGACTTTATTTACGCGATGATTGATAATCTATTTAGAAATATTTCGAAATAGATTGGAGAAGGAAAATGGCAATTGGACAAACCTTAAAAGTAATCTCCGACCCTGTCCGCCGGGAAATTCTCGAATTTCTGAAGAACGAGCCGCAAACCGCTGGTGCGATCTCAGACCAGTTCAACCTCTCAAAAGCTACCGTTTCCTATCACCTCAAGCTTTTAAAGGAAGCCGGCCTGATCGATGAACACAAAGACAAAAATTTTATTTTCTACGAACTAAATGCCAGTGTCTTCCAAGAAGTGTTGAACTGGATTTATAACTTAGCCTTAGGAGGCAATAACGATGACCAAAACAAAAATTAGAGAATTAATTCTCTCGTTGATTGTAATTCTCTTGCCCATCATCTATGGCGTGATGATTTACAACGACTTACCAAATCAAATAGATCGGAAGAGCACACGTCTGAACTCCAGTCACCAATGGAAATC